>NZ_PNOR01000008.1 GCF_002869765.1 Deinococcus planocerae
GGAGTACGTCGCAGCTAAAACCGTTGGGAGCCGCAAGGCAGACGTCTAGGTTGTGGCGCATGACTGGGGTGAAGTCGTAACAAGGTAACTGTACCGGAAGGTGCGGTTGGATCACCTCCTTTCTACACGCTCCGCTTTGCTCTTCACCATCCTTGTCCTGTATCCCCACACCCCCCGCCCCCGCGGGGGGTGTGCGTTTTGGCCCCGGTCCAATTGGTTCGTGCCAGTTTGTACTGACTTGTCCCGAACCCAGGCGGATCACGGTAAGCTGCGGGGGTGACGCAGGGCCAGCCTCCCTCAGACTCGGTGCCGGACGTGACGGCCCCCGCGCTCGGGCCCGCCAAGGCGCGGATGCGGGAGTTGGCGGCGGCCTACGCGCGGACGTTGCCGGGGCTGGATACGCATAGCCTGATGAGCGGGCTGGACGCCACGCTGACCTTCATGCCGATGGGGGACCGGGACGGCGCCTACGACCCCGAACACCGCGTCGTGCTGATCAACAGCCGGGTCAGGCCCGAGCGGCAGCGCTTCACGCTCGCGCACGAGATCAGCCACGCGCTGCTGCTCGCCGACGACGATCTGCTCAGCGACCTCCACGACGCCTATGAGGGTGAGCGGCTGGAACAGGTGATCGAAACGCTGTGCAATGTGGGCGCCGCCGCCCTGCTCATGCCGGGGCCCCTCATCGACGAGGTACTCGCGCGCTTCGGGCCGACGGGGCGCGCCCTCGCGGAACTCGCCCGCCGGGCCGACGTGAGCGCGAGCAGCGCCCTGTACGCCCTCGCCGAGCGCACACCGCAACCCGTCTTGTACGCGGTGTGTGCGCTGAGCCGGGTGGACGCCGAACCCGACGAGGAGGAGGCGCGTCCCTCCCCCGCCAAGGCCCTCACCGTGCGGGCGAGCAGCGCCGCCCCCGGCGTCAAGTACAGCCTGCGGCCCGGCACCCCCATCCCGGGAGACCACCCGGTCGCCGTGGCGCTGAGCACCCTCCTGCCTATCGGCCAGGAGAGCTACGTGCCCTTTCGCTCGGGGCGGCGGATGCCCGCCTACGTGGACGCCTTCCCCGACCGGCAGCGCGTGATGGTGAGCTTCGCCCTGCCCGCGCGGGCGGCCAAGGGAGAGGACGACCCTGCGGGCTGAGGAGCCTGCCCGGGGAGGCTGGGGGGCACGGGGGTGGCCGGCACGGACGCACCGCCTGACCTTCGGGTTCGCGGTGCCCGGCGCAGAGCGGACGCCCGGCGGCTGGCAGGTGACGTGGCGGGGCTGCGCCGTGATGGGGGTGCTCAACGTGACCCCAGACAGTTTCAGCGACGGTGGGCGGCACGCCACGCTGGAGGCGGCGCTCGGTCAGGCGCGGTCCATGCGGGACGCGGGCGCCCTGATGATCGACGTGGGCGGTGAGAGCACCCGCCCCGGTGCCGATCCCGTCCCTTTGGAGGAGGAGCTGCGCCGTGTGCTGCCGCTCATCCGCGCGCTCGTGGGCGAGGGGGTCTTGCTCAGCGTGGACACCATGAAGCCCGAGGTGGCGGAGGCGGCCCTCGCCGCCGGGGCGCACCTCATCAACGACGTGACCGGGCTGCGCGACCCGGCCATGCGGCGGGTGTGTGCCGAGCGTGGGGCCCCCGCCTGCGTGATGCACATGCAGGGCGAGCCGCGCACCATGCAACGCTCCCCGCACTACGACGACGTGGTGGAGGAAGTTCACGCCTTCTTGCGGGAACGGGCGCGGGAGGTTCTGGCGGCGGGCGTTCCGGCGGTCCTGCTCGACCCCGGGCTGGGCTTCGGCAAGACGCCCGCGCACAACCTCGCCCTGCTGCGATCCCTGGAGGAGTTCACGGCGGAGCCCCATCCGGTCCTCGTGGCGGTGAGCCGCAAACGTCTGATCGACACGTTGGCGGGGGTGCCCGACCCCCAGGACCGGGACCCGGGCACACTCGCCCTGCACCTGCACGCCGCACGGGCGGGGGCCGCGCTGGTGCGGGCGCACGCGGCGGGGGCGCACGTGCAGGCGCTGCGGGTGCAGGCGGCGCTCGACGGCCCAGGCCCGCTAGAATTCCGCGCATGAGCCGTGTCGTTCTGGAGGGCCTGGAGTTTCACGCGCGGCACGGCGTGTACGAGACGGAGGCGGCGCTGGGGGCCCGCTTCGTGATCGACGCGGAGTTGCACTGGGCCTTCGCGGGCATCCCCGACGACCTGGGCGCCGCCGTGAACTACGCCGCCGCCTACGACGCCATCCGCGAGGAGGTCACCGGGCACCGCTGGAAGCTGATCGAGGTGCTCGCCGACCGGGTTGCCCGGCGCCTGCTGCGCGACCATCCCCGGCTGGAGCGCGTGACGGTGCGGGTCCACAAACCGTTCGCGCCGCTGCCGGGCGTCTTCCGCGACGTGTACGCCGAGCTGACCCTGCGCCCGGGCGAGTGATGCCCCGGGGCGAGGTCGCCTACGTCGCCCTGGGGGCCAACCTGGGCGACGCCCACCGCACCCTGCGCGGCGCGCGGGACGCGCTCGCCCGGTTGGGCCCGCTGACTGGGGTCAGTCGGCTGTACCGCACGGCGCCCGTCGGTGGGCCCCCCGGCCAGCCCGACTACCTCAACGCCGCCGTCCGGCTCGTCACGCCGCTGGGGCCCGCCGAATTGCTCGGGGCGCTGCACGAGATCGAGCGCTCTGCCGGGCGCGTTCGCCGGGAGCGGTGGGAGGCGCGCCCCCTTGACCTCGACCTGATTCTCTACGGGCGTGAGGTGCGGGACACGCCCGGCCTGACGTTGCCCCATCCGCGCGCCTGGGAGCGGGCCTTCGTCCTCGCGCCGCTGGCGGACCTCGACGCCGCACTCACCCATCCGGAGAGCGGGGAGACGGTGGCGGCGGCCCTGGCGCGGGTGGGCTGGGAGGGCGTGGCGCCCGTGGCGCCGGACTGGGAGGGGAAGACGGGCAGGGCAGCGGGCGGGTGAGGGCGCTTTCCGGGTGACAGGGCTTCCTGTCGGCGGGGGCGGTCCACGCTATGCTGCGCCTTGACATGAGCGAGCTGACCTCCCCTAAGCGTCACGGCAAGCTGGGGCGCACCCTGCTGTGGGTTTCCATCGTCTTGAGCGTGTTGCTGCTGGGCTTCGTGACGGCCCTGAGCATCCGGACCAACCCCTACGACAGTAACGCCGAGGCAAACGGCATCAGCAAGTTCAAGTTCATCGAGGAATGCCGGGCGCAACTGGCCGAGGCCCAGGAGCTGGAGACCCTGCGGGGCGTCCTTCAGCAGACCGGTCAGTTGCGCCCCAACCAGAACCTGCATGCCGACATCGGCGCCGAGCCGGCGGAGATCGTCGCCAACACCCAGGCGGCCCCGCAGGGCGGCTGGACCTTGAGCGCCCCCGCCAACATCAGCATTCAGGGCCAGCGGGCCGTGCTGGGTCAGCTCGGAATGCAGTGCGCCCACGACCGGGCCCAGGGCCGGACGATTGCCCAGATTCAGCTTCCCGGCGCCCAGTAAGTCGGCCTTCTGCGCCCGGTTGCCACCACGCCGCCCTGCGAAAGCTTGGGCGGCGTGGTCGTTTCCTCGCGCCTCAGATCACCACGTCGAGCCCGCTGAGGCACTCCTCGGCGATGGCGCGGGCCAGCGGATCGCGGGTGGAGCGGGCGTAGCTCACGCCGAGGTGCAGATGTTCCTGTCCCTCGGCGGCGCCCGAGAGGGCGAGCGTCTGGTAGTAGGCGAGGTGGGTGTGGGCGAGGAGCACGTCGCGGGTGCGCTCGGGCGGCAGGGCGCGCAGGATGCCCAGCGCCTCCTCGTAGGCGTCGGTGGCCCGGTCCTGGTCGCCCTCCACCGCCCACTCGCGCCCCAGTTGCAGGCTGCGGGCGGCGGTCAGGTAGGCGGGCCTCATGGGATGGATTCTAGCCCAGGCTATCCTGCGCGCATGACCGGCTGGCTGGGGGCCGCGCTCCTGATCCTCGCGGGGTTCGGCTGGGGCACCCGCCTCTCGGGCCGGGGTGAATCCCCCGTGCCGCTCTGGGCCGTCCTCCTTCTCACCCTGGGTGCCAGCGTGTTCGGCCTGGGGCTGACCATCGAGGCGTTTCTGGCCGGGCAGGACGGGCCGCTCCTCGTGGGCGCGGTCGGGGCGCTCGCGGCGGCGATGCTGGCGGTGTTCACGGGGCGGGAGTAGGGAAGAGGGCCGCCCTCCCGACGTGGGAAAGCGGCCCCCCGGGTTTTCTCCTGCTCAGTCCCGGCGCGGCGGGCGCGGTCCCCGGTCGCCCCCACCCCCGGCCCGGGCCGGACGCGGTTCGCGCGGGGCGATCTTGCCCTCCAGCTCGGGGCGGATCAGGTCGATCTTGCCGCGGTCGTCGATGTTGGCGATCTTCACGCGCAGCTTGTCGCCCACGTTGAGCACGTCCTCGACGGCGTTCACCCGCTGCTCGCTCATCTGCGAGATGTGAAGCATCCCGTCTTGCCCCGCGAAGAGGTTGACGAAGGCGCCGAAGGGGGCGGTCTTGACGACCGTGCCCTCGTACTCCTCGCCGACGCGGGCGGTCTTCGTCAGGCCCTCGATGCGCCCGCGCACTGCCTCGGCGGCCTGGCCGTCGGCGCTGAAGATGCGCACCGTGCCGTCCTCCTCCACCGTGATCTGCGCGCCCATCGCCTCCAGCTCGCGGATCTGCTTACCGCCCGGGCCGATCACCTTGCCGATGAGTTCGGGGTTGATCTTGAGGGTCAGGATGCGCGGCGCGGTGGGGGAGAGTTCGGGCCTGGGGGCGGGCAGCACCTCGGCCATCTTGCCCAGGATGTGCAGCCGCGCCTCGCGGGCCTGCGTGAGCGCCTCGCGCATCACGGCGGGGGGGATGCCGCCCCCCCTGATGTCCATCTGGAGGGCCGTGACACCGCCCGCCGTGCCGCACACCTTGAAGTCCATGTCGCCCAGCGCGTCCTCCAGCCCCAGGATGTCGGTGAGGATGCGGTACCGTTCCCCCTCCATCACCAGGCCCATCGCCACGCCCGCGACCGGGGCCCGCAGCGGCACGCCCGCGTCCATCAGGGCCAGCGTTCCGGCACACACCGTCGCCATGCTCGACGACCCGTTGGACTCCAGCACCTCGCCCACCACGCGGATCACGTAGGGGAAGTCGTCGAAGGCGGGGAGGACCGCCCGGATCGCCCGCTTGGCGAGGTGGCCGTGCCCGACCTCGCGGCGCGACTGGCCGCCCATGCGTTTGACCTCGCCCGTCGAGTACGGCGGGAAGTTGTAGTGCAGCAGGAAGCGGTCGTTCTCCTCGGCGGTCAGGTCGTCCACCAGCAGTTCGTCGCGCTCGGTGCCCAGGGTGGCGATACCCAGCACCTGCGTCTCCCCGCGGGTGAAGATCGCGCTGCCGTGGGCGCGGGGCAGGGGCCGGGCCTCGATCCAGATGGGCCGCACCGTGCGGGTGTTGCGCCCGTCGGCGCGCAGGTCTTCTTCGATGATCAGGCGCCTCAGTTCCTGCTTCTCCACCTTGGCGAAGGCGTCCTTGAGGGCCTGAATCTGCTCTCCGGCTCCCTCGGCCTCGGGATCGGGCACGCGCGCCTCAATCAGGCGGTTGCGCAACGCCTTGAGGTTCGTGCTGCGTTCCTTCTTCTTGGTGGTCAGCAGCGCGTCACGCAGTCCCTCCGCCCGCGCCGCCTCGGCGAGTCCGGGCACGAGGTCGGGGCTGAGGTCGCCGTCGGCGAGGAAGTTGAACTTCTCGCGGCCCAGCTCGGCGCGCATGGTCTCGATCAGGTCGAGCACCCCCTGCATCCCCGCGTGCGCGAACTCGATGGCGCCCACCAGGGCCTCCTCGTCCACCTCCTGCGCGCCCGCCTCCACCATGATCACGGCTTGCTTCGTCCCCGCCACCACGAGGTCGAGGGTCGAGCGGGTGAGCTGGTCGCTGGTCGGGTTCAGGACGTACTCGCCGTCCACCTGCCCCACCCGGACGCAGGCGGTCGGCCCCTGCCAGGGAATGTCACTGATGCTGAGGGCCGCCGAGGCGCCGATGGGGCCCAGCACGTCGGGGAGGTTCTGCTGGTCGGCGCTGATCACCGTGATGATGACCTGGGTCTCGTGGCGGTAGCCCTTGGGGAAGAGGGGCCGAATCTGGCGGTCGGTGATGCGCGCCGAGAGAATCGCCCGCTCGCCGGGCCGCCCTTCCCGGCGGTGGAAGGAGCCGGGAATCTTGCCCACCGCGTAGTGCCTCTCCTCGAACTCGACGGTCAGCGGCAGGAAGTCCAGGGTGCTCTTGTCGTCGCGCGCCTGGGCGGTCACGAGGAGCATGGTGTCCCCGTAGCGCAGGGTGACGCTGCCGCTGACGAGCTTCGCCAGCCGCCCCGTCTCGATGCTCAGTTCCCGTCCGCCGAGCATGGTGGTATACGTTTTGCCTATCACCGAGAAAGTCTATCCTGTGCGCCCGCTGGAAAAAGGGCTGGGGGACAGGGTGGAGAAAGGCTCAAGTGCCGCGAACCGGGGGCAGGTTTGCCACACTCTGAGGCATGTCCGAGCACATGTCTTTGGGGAGGGAAAAGTTGGAAGAGCTGGTCCGTACCTGGCAGGCCCTCCTCGGCCTGAACGAGTGGACCGTCCGGCTGGAACTGGTGCGGTTCAAGCGCCCCTGGCAGAGCGGTGACGTGAAAGTCGATCCGGTTCACCGTACGGCGCTGCTCCTGCTGTCCGAAGAGCCCTTCCGCGACGAGGAGGAGACCATCGTTCATGAGCTGGTTCATGTGGTGCTGTGGCCCCTCGACACGGCGGCGATGGACCTAGCGGAAGTCACCGGGCCGGAAGGGTCGGCAATGCGAGAGTTCGCACGCTCGACCGTGTTCCGCGCCCTAGAACCCGTGACGGAGCAGCTTACGCGGGCGCTCCTCAGGGCACGGGGACACGCGGCCCGCCCTGTTTGGGATGTGCTGGAGGCCGAGGCCGCCGAGCGCGCGGAGTTCGGGCGGGTGGCTGCCTCCGGAGAAGGGGGAGAAGCGACCGAGCCGCACAAGGGTGAAGCGTGAGGAGTGTTCAGTCCGCGTCGTCCCCGGGGTTTTCGGCGGTGTGAGCGGCCAAGGCCCGCGCGAGGATTTCTCGGATCAGCGGGGCTTTGGCGTTGTTGTACTCGTGCATGTAACTGAAGTCGCGCCCCGCCAGTTCCCGTTTCAGCTCCCCGTACCGCCGTCGGTCGTCCCCCTGCGTCCTGAGCCAGTCGCGGAAGATCGGGTGCCGCCGGGCCTCCGGGCTGCCGAGGGTCCAGACGTGCAGGTTGCTGTCCGTGTCCGGTCCCCCCAACATCCGGTGCTCGTGCCAGTCGGGCTCGCGGAGGACGAGACGGTAGCCCGCGCCCTCCAGGATGGGCAGATAGGCGGCCTCGTCGGTGGAGTCGGCCAGAGACAGGTCGAGGTCGATGATGGGCTTGGCGGGCAGGCCCGGCACCGCCGTGGAGCCCACGTGTTCGAGGGCCAGCACGCGCTCGCCCAGCAGGGCGCGGAGGCGGGCCGCCTCCCGCTCGTACAGGCGCGGCCACTCGGGGTCGTATTCCGTCACCTCCACCCGGCCCGTGAGCCTGGGCATCTCGCCCACCCAGGCGGCCTGCGCCTGCTCTGCGGTCAGGGGTTCGTCGTCCGGCAGGAGGGGATGTTTGCTCATCGGGAGGATTGTCTGCCTTGGCCTGGCCCCGGGACAATGCGCTGAATGGGCTAGAGGAAGGTGCCCGGTGGACGACTTCCGCCTGGCAGGTCCGCGTAGACTTGCCCCGATGACCGCCCCCTTCACCCGCGACGTCTTCCTCACCTGTCCGCTCGACTGCCCCGACGCCTGCCGCCTCCGGATTACGCTGGCGCGTGGCGAGGACGGGGTGGAGCGGGCAGTGAAGCTCACGGGCGACGCGGACCACCCCTACACGAAGGGTTTCGCCTGCGCCAAGACCGTCCACTACCCGGCGCGGCAGAACCACCCGGACCGGCCCCTCTACCCGATGCGGCGCGTCAATCCCAAGACCGACCCCGAGCCCCACTTCGAGCGCGTGAGCTGGGACGAGGCGCTGGACGATATCGCGGCCCGGCTGAGGACGCTGCTCGACACGCGCGGTCCCTCCTCCATCCTGCGCTACCACTACGCGGGCACGATGGGCCTGCTGGAGAACTCGCACGCCCACGCCTTGTGGCGCGCGCTGGGCACCCCCGAACTCGACGAGACGATCTGCGCGACGGCGGGCTCGGCGGCGTGGGCGATGGGTTACGGCCCGCGCTACGGGGTCGATCCCCTCGACGTGCCGCACGCCCGCCTTATCATCCTGTGGGGCATCAACTCGCTGAGCACGAACATCCACCTCACCCCGCAGATGACGGCGGCCCGCAAGAACGGTGCCCGGATCATCCACATCGACCCCTACCGCAACCGCACGAGCCAGTACGCCGATACCCACCTCAAGCTCAGGCCCGGCACCGACGCCGCCCTCGCCCTGGGGGTGATGCACGAACTCTTCGCCCACGGCTGGACGGACGAGACGTACATCGCCGGGGCGACGCGGGGGGTGGAGGAGCTGCGCGAGGCGGCCTCGGAATGGACGCCCGAGCGCACGGCGGAGGTCACCGGCCTGACCGTGGAGGAGGTGCGCGACCTCGCCCACGCCATCGGCACCACGCGGCCCACGTATATCCGGGTCGGCTACGGGATGACGCGGCACGAGAACGGCGGGACGAACCTGCGCGCCGTCACCCTCATTCCTGCGCTGACGGGCGACTGGCGGCACCGGGGCGGAGGGGTCGTGCTCAGCACGAGTGGGGCCTTTGCGCTCAACAGGACGCGGTTGGGGGGAGCGCACCTCGTCAAGCCCGAAACGCCGCACGTCAACATGAACGAGCTGGCGAACGCCCTCGCACCGGAAGCCGGGTTCGGCGCCGTCGTCGTCTACAACTGCAACCCCGCCGTCGTGGCGCCGGATTCGGGCCGGGTGCGTGCTGGGTTCGCGCGGGACGACCTCCTCGTCGTCGTGCTCGAACAGGCGATGACGGAGACGGCGCGGCTGGCGGATTATGTGCTCCCGGCGACGACCTTCATGGAGCACCCTGACCTGTACCCCAGCTACGGGCACCACTGGCTCGGCTACAACGAGGCTGTGCTGGAGGCCCCCGGCGAAACCCGGCCCAACACCTGGGTGTTCCAACAACTCGCCCGCCGCCTGGGCGTGACCGAGCCCAGCGTGTATTGGACGGTGGACGACCTGATGCGCGAGGTGCTGGCGACCGACCATCCCCACCTCGCGGGAATCACCCCCGAACGCCTCAAGGCCGAGGGGAGCGTGCCCCTGAATCTGCCCGAGACGTTCCTGCCCTACGCCCACGGCGCCCCGACACCCAGCGGGAAGGTGGAACTCTCGCCCGCGCCAAGGCATCACGAGCCGCAAGCGCAACTGAACGCCGACTACCCCCTGCGCCTGATCACCCCGCCCGCGCACCACTTCCTGAACAGCACCTACGGCAACCTGGATCGCCTCAACCGCGCCGAGGGGGGCGAGCCGCAGGTTCTCGTCCACCCCGAGGATGCCGAGGCGTATGGCCTGGCGGACGGCGAACGCGCGGTGATTCGGAGCGAGGTGGGGCAGGCCCTGCGCCGGGTGAGGGTGACGGACTCGGCCCAGCCCGGCGTCGCCGTGGTGGAGGGGACGTGGTGGGGCCTCTCGGCGCCCGATGGCACGAGCATCAACGCCCTGACGGCGCAGACGCTGACCGACCTGGGCGGGGGGAGCACCTTCCACAACACGCGGGTGCGGATCGAGGCGGCGGGGGACTGAGGGGGTAGGGGTTTGCCCGCCCGTTAAGCTGGGCCATGACCAGAGTCGTCCTGATCACGGGCGGGAGCCGGGGGATCGGCGCGGCCACGGCCCGGCTCGCGGCGCTTCAGGGATACGCGGTGGGGGTCAACTACCGGCAGGACGCCGGGGCTGCCGGGGAAATCGTGCGCGAGATCGAGTGTTCGGGCGGTCGGGCACTCGCCGTGCGGGCCGACGTTGGGCGTGAGGACGACGTGGAGCGGCTTTTCGGTGAGGTCGAGGCGGGGCTGGGCCGGGTCACGGCGCTGGTGAACAATGCGGGGGTGCTGGAGCGGCAGACGCGGGTGGAGGAGATGGACGCGGCCCGGCTCGCCCGGGTCCTGACGACCAACGTGATCGGCAGCTTCCTGTGTGCGGGGGCAGCGGTGCGGCGCATGTCCACCCGGCGCGGGGGCGCGGGCGGCGTGATCGTCAACGTCTCGTCACGGGCCTCCGTGCTGGGGTCACCGGGCGAGTATGTCGATTACGCGGCCTCCAAGGGGGCGGTCGATACCCTCACGGTCGGCCTCGCGCGTGAGGTGGCCGCCGAGGGCATCCGGGTCTGCGCGGTGCGGCCCGGATTGATCGAGACCGAGATTCACGCGCTCGGTGGGGAACCGGGTCGCGTCACCCGGCTGGCCCCAGGCATCCCGCTGGGGCGCGGCGGCAGCCCGGAGGAGGTCGCCCAGGCCATCCTGTGGCTCCTCTCGGACGAGGCGAGCTACGTCACCGGCGCGCTGCTCGACGTGGGCGGCGGACGCTGACGGCCCCCGGGAGTCCCGGGCCGCGAAGCTCATCCCTATCCCTACCTATACCTATACTGAGCCCCGCCATGACGACGCCTTCCGCACCCGCCGACGCTTCCCTGCCCACGACGGTGCCCGGAAAGCGACAGGACGCCGGGGACCGTCTTCCCGCCGTGGACGTGTTCCGGGGGCTGGCAATCGTGGCGGTCGTGGCGCACCACCTCACCGGGCTCGCCCTGCGGCACGCGGAGGCGGGCTCGACCCTGAGTACCGGCATCGCCGTCGTCAACCGCTCGCTGCATTTCGTCGTGCCCGCCTTCGTATTTATGACGGCGCTGGTGCTCACCCGCTCGGCGATGCGCCGCCTGGACCTCGGCAAGTATTACGCGGCGCGCATTCGCACGGCGCTGCTCCCCTACCTGCTCTGGACGGTGCTCTACGTGCTCTTCCGGGTCCTCACCCGTCAGGACCCCCCCTCGGTCCTCGCCGACCCGGAACGCTGGCAGGTGTGGGTGCAGTACGGTAAGGGGTACTTCCACCTCTACTTCCTGCTGATCGTCCTCCAGTTCTACCTCGTGCTGCCGCTGCTGCTGCCCCTGTGGCGGCGGCGCTGGCCCTTTTTGGGGGTGTTGATCGCGGCCTTCACGTTGCAATTTCTGGTGTTCTGGCTTAACCGCGCAGGTGTCCTGAGCTTCCGCTTCCCCGGCACGATGGCGCTGTGGTACGTCCCCGCCCTCACCCTGGGGATGTACTTCGGGGCCAACGAGGGAGCGTTCGAGGCGCTGTGGGCACGGTGGCGTTGGTGGTTCGTGGGGGCTGCCGTGCTGGCGCTGGCGTGGTACGTGCCCGTCGCCGTTACCCTGCTCCAGGGCGGGCGGGTGAGCAGCGTGACGTACAGCGCGGCGAACTGGACCTTCACGGCGGCGGCGGTCCTCGCCCTGTTCGGGCTGGCGCAGGTGCTGGCTCCCCTCCAGACGCGGTGGAGAGGGGTCCTCGTCTACCTGGGCACGGTGAGCCTCCAGATCTATCTGCTCCACCCGGCGGTGCTGGGGTTCCTGGAGCGGCTGGGCTTTCCGGGCCACTCGGCCACGTTCCTCGCGGTGCTCGCCCTCTATGGCCTGATCGCCCTGGGCATCCCGGTGCTGATCGCGCGGCTGCTGGAAGGCAGGGCCCTGTCGCGCTGGCTGTTCGGTCGCTGACGGCCCCGGCTCCCGGCTTCTGTTAGTCTCTGCCGCGATGAAGCGCGTGGTGCTCTCCCTCTTCCTGTCGTCCGCCGCCCTCGCCGCCACGCCTCCCGTGCCGCCTGCGGCCACGCTCCCGTCCGCCCCGCTCGCCCAAGCCCAGCCGGGTTCGGAGGTCGCCCTGCCCGAGCCCCTGCGCTTTCCGCATCCGCTCGGCGACGCTTTCTTGTTTCGCCCCGCCGCGTGTCCCCCCGCCTGCCCGCTCGTGGTCGTCTCGCACTCGCGCGGCATGACCTCCGAGGTCAGCCTGACCCGGCCCCACCTGCGCTCCCTGTACGCGCGGCTGCTCGGGGCCGGGTATGCCGTCCTCGTGAGCAACGACGCGGGGGCCACGACCTGGGGGGCGCCGCAAACGCTGACCTACCTCGCCGACATGCGCTCGCGGGCGATCCGCACCTTCCCCTTCAACGGGCGCACCTACAACTTCGGGTATTCGATGGGGGGCTTGCCCGCCCTGCTCACGGCCTTTTACCCGGTCTACCCCGTGTCGGGCGTGGTGCTGCTCGACGCCGAGGTCAACCTCCGCGACGTCTGGCAGGGAAGCAACGCCACCTTCCGGAGCGACATCGCCGCCGCGCACGGGGTGAGCCAGGGGACGCCCCTTCCCCCCCGGCGCGACCCCTTCAACGATTTCAACACTCCCCAGGCGGCCCAGGTTCCGCTGCTCGTGGCGGGCAGCCCGGAGGATCAGGTCGTGCCCTTCGCCCGTCACGGCGAGGCCATCTTCGCCCGCACCACCTCGCCCGAGAGCCGCCTCGTGCGTCTGACGGGGCCCCACCTGGGTGGCTCGCACTTCGGGGACGCCCTCGTGAACGAGATGCTGGCCTTCCTGAACCGACTGGAGCAGCGGGTCACGCCCGATCAGGGCGCCCTTCCCGGTCCGTCGGGCGAGGTCAACTAGGGCCCCTCACCCCCCCAGCATCCGCGCCCAGCCCTCCGGGTCCTCGCCCACCGTCAGCACCTTGCCGCCGCGCACCAGAGGCAGGCGCAGCAGTTCCGGTGTCTCGATGATCCGATTGATAATGGCGTCTTCCGTCGTGCGCAGGTAGGCGAGGTTGCTGCGCTCGTACGCCTTGCCCTCCGTGTCGAGCAGCGCATTGAGACCGAACTTCTGCACGAATCGGGTCAGTTCCCCCCTGGCGATGGGCTTGGCCGCCAGATCGACGAAGTGAATCTTGATCCGCCGCTCCTTGAAGAACCGCTCGGCGGCGCGGGTGGCCGCACTCTTCTTGAGGCCGAACATCTGGACCTGGAGGTCGGGCATGGGGGGAGTGTAAGGGTCCTGGTGCGCTCAGGGCAGCGGCAGGAAAAAGTTCTGGCCGTGCTGTGGACCAAAGACCGAGTACACCGCGCCGTCTTCAGGAGCGCGCGGCTGATTCCGTAGATTGAACCGCAGGTGATCGATCCGGCAGGCCAGTCGCTCGTTCGGCAGGCCGCATACCACCTCGCGATTGTGCCCATCCAGCGAGGCCACGGCTCCCGGGGTCAGCCTAGTGACCGGAAACAGATTGGCCCGCGCCACCGCGTCGAGTTCCGCCCCAGTGGGCGGGCGGCCCCGCCAGGCGATCAACTCTTCCGTGATCTGGTCATCTCCCATATTGGGGTGCAGGAACACCACCGGGCCGTCCACCTCGCGCATGACCCGCGCGGCGGCCTTGCAGTACAGGTCGATGCGGCTGCGCGCGCACACCTTGATCCACTGACGCGACGAGGCCGGACTCTGAAGGTCCAGCCCCGCCTGCCAGATATAAGCGCCGATAAGTCCTACCGGGACCAGAAAGATCAGGATGGCCAGGACGAAAAGAAGCCGCCGTGCCCCCGACCGCCTCAGTTCGTGTACACCCCCGCCCCGTCCTCGTCGCGCCCGCCCACCGGCAGCCCCAGGTGGTCGTAGGCGTGGGCGGTGGCGACGCGGCCACGGGGGGTGCGCTTGATGAAGCCGAGCTGGATCAGGTAGGGCTCGTACACGTCCTCCAGCGTCAGGGCGTCCTCCGAGATCGCGGTGGCGAGGGTGTCCACGCCGACCGGCCCGCCCGCGAAACGGTGGATCAGGGTCTCCAGGTACTTCTTGTCGCGGTCGTCCAGGCCCGCCGAGTCCAGTCCCAGGCGGTCGAGGGCGTCCAGCGCGCGGGGCAGCTCGATGAGCTTCTCGCCCGCCACCTCGGCGTAGTCGCGCACGCGCCGGAGCAACCTCTTGGCGATGCGCATCGTGCCGCGCGAGCGGGCGCCGATCTCCACGGCGGCGTCTTCCGTCAATCCGAAGCCGAGCAGCCGGGCGTCACGCAGCAGGTTCGTGCCGATCTCGCTGGGCGTGTAGTACTCCAGGTGCTCGATGATGCCGAAGCGCGACCGCATGGGTGCGGTGATCAGCCCCGGGCGGGTGGTCGCCCCCACCAGCGTGAAGCGCGGCAGCGGCAGCTCGATGGTCCTGGCCGCCGGTCCCTGCCCCAGCACGATGTCGAGCTTGTAGTCCTCCATCGCGGGGTAGAGGTGTTCCTCCGCCACCCGGCCCAGCCGGTGAATCTCGTCGATGAAGAGCACGTCGCCTTCCTCCAGCGAGTTCGTGAGGATGGCGGCGAGGTCCCCCGGCTTCTCGATGGCCGGGCCCGAGGTGACGCGGATGTTCACGCCGAGCTCATGCGCGATGATGTGCGCCAGCGTCGTCTTGCCCAGCCCGGGCGGGCCGAAGAGCATCGTGTGGTCGAGCGCCTCCCGGCGGCCCTTGGCAGCCTGGAGATACACCGTCATCTTCTCCTTGAGCCGCTCCTGACCGACGTATTCCGTCAGCGTCTTGGGCCGCAAGGCGGGGTCGTTCGCTTCAGTCATGGGGTCATATTACGCTATTTCCGAAAAACAGGGAGAGGGTACGGCAATACAGAGGCTGGGGCTGGGGCTGGGGCTGGGACCGAAAAGAGACCCCCGCCGGGAGGGAGCGGGGGCCGTGCTCTCCGGTGCGGTGCGGCTCAGCCTCCGTACAGCCGGATCAACGCGGGCAGGTCGCGCCGCAGCTCCCCACTGGTCACGTTCGCGTTGCCGTACACCCGGACAAAGCGCCCCTGCGTGTCCACCACGCTGACCTGATCGCCGTGAACGCGGGCGGCGACGTTCGCCCCGCCGGGCACCTCGTCGCTGTGGTCGTCGGAGGGGGCGGCAGACCCGGCCCTAGCGCCCGCGTGCTCCCCATGCCCGCCCCGGTCCTCAGGTTCGGGCAGGGGCTTGATGTTCGCCACGAACATGACCCGCGCCGCCTCGTCGATGGTCCCCGCGTCGCCCGTCAGGCCCGTGAAGCTCGGGTCGAAGCGGCCCAGGTAATCCCGCAGGACGTTCGGCTGGTCGTGTTCGGGGTCCACGGTGACGAGCTGGACCTGCACCCGCTCCCGCTGCTGAGGAGTCAGCCCCGCGAGGTCGTTTTTCAGCCCCGCCAGCGTCGCCGGGCACACGTCCGGGCAGCGCGCGAAGCCGAAGAAGACGAGCCGCAGCCGCCCGCCCGAGTCCTGAAGATTGGCCGCCTGCCCCCGCTCGTTCACCAGCCGCAGCGCGGGCAGGGGAATCGGCGTGTCGATGGCGGTGCCGCCCGTCGGGGTCGGCGAGGCGTTGCGGGAGAGGAGCAGCCCTCCCAACGCTGCGGCGAGGGCGAGGAGTACGGCGGTGAGCCACTTCATGGGTGCAGGCTAGGGCGGGGGCGGGGGGCGGGGTGTCCCAGGAGCGCTCGGCTCTCAGCCGTCAGCGGTCAGCGGAAGAAGACAAAAAAAGAGAGGTGGGAACGCTTTTCACGTCCCCACCCCCAAGAGCTGAAAGCTGATGGCCGACCGCTACCTCACCACGCGTAGAAGATCGCCACGATGAGCAGCCACACCACGTCCACCAGGTGCCAGTACAGGCTGGCGGCGGTGAGCGAGCCGTGGTTGTACTTGTCCATCTTGCCGGTCAGCGCCTGGTAGTACGGCAGCGCGATGCCCGTGCCGCCGATCAGGATGTGCAGACCGTGCAGCCCGACGATGGTGAAAAAGCACGCCTGCCACAGGTTCTGGCGCCAGTCGCTCTCCACGCCGAAGAGCGTGAACTCGTAGACCTGGAAGAGCATGAAGATCACGCCCAGCAGCAGGGTGAGAAAGAGCCCCAGCCGGAACCAGGTGTAGCGCCCGTGGTGGTGGTCTTGCTCGGCCTTGTGGATCACGAAGGAGGACGACACCAGAATCAGGGTGTTCAGCGCCGCGAGCCACACGTTGGGACGCAGGGCGGGCGGTTCGGCGGCCCCGATGATCCGCAGGTACACGTACCCCGCGATCAGCACGCCGAAGAGGCTGACTTCCGAGATGATGAACCACGCCATGCCCATGAAGCCGTTGTCGTACTTCGTGAGGTGGTGGTGCTCGACGGGTACGGCGTACTCACGCGTCCCGGCCCACTTGAACAGCGACCAGAAGAACAGCGGGAGGCTGGCGTACAGCACCAGGCTGGCGAAGACGTGCCCGAAGCCCGCGCTGAAGAAGGGCTGGAGCCCCTCGCGGACGTCGTAGTTCACGAACCACCCGAAGCTCAGGCCGTAGCCCATCAGCAGCAGGCTGAAAGCCGTCATGAAGGGCCAGATCGAGTCCACCGGCAGGTGGATCGACTTCGGATCGACCGGCGTGAGCTTGTCGCCGTTCTTCTCCCAGTCGTACAGCGGGCGCTCGGTGGGAAAGGTGGTCGGGAACTCGTGCGCGAAGTTGTACGCGGCGGGCGGCGAGGCCGCCGTCCACTCCAGCGTGAAGCCGCCCCAGGGGTTGGCCGACGCCGTGATGGGCCGCCGCAGGCTTTGAAGCATGTTCCACACGAACACGATGCCGCCCGCGAGCAAGACCAGCGCGCCCACGGTGGAGATGAAATTCAGCTCCGTCCAGGTGAAGTTGCCCGCCGGGTAGGTGTAGTAACGCCGGGGCATCCCCATCAGGCCCAGCACGTACTGCGGCAGGAAGGTCAGCCACGAGCCGACCATAAAGAGCCAGAAGTGCCACAGCCCGACGCGCTCGTCCATGAAGCGGCCCGTCATCTTCGGCCACCAGTAGTACAGGCCGCCGAAGGCGAGGAACGCCGTGCCGAACATCATCACGTTGTGGAAGTGCGCCACAACGTAGTAGCTCATCGTGACCTGATAGTCGAAGGGCACCATCCCCAGGGACACGCCCGTGATCCCGCCGATCAGGAAGTTGAAGATGAAGCCCACCAGCCAGTAGGTCGGCGTCTTCATCAGGATGCGCCCGCCCCACAGGGTGCCGATCAGGTTGAAGATCTTCACGCCCGTCGGCACGGCCACGATCAGGGTGGCGACCGCGAAGGCGATCTGCCACGCTTCCGGCAGCCCCACCGCGAAGAGGTGGTGGACCCACACGAGCAGGCTGACGAGCACGATGCCGAGCAGCGAGTACACCATCACCCGGTAGCCGAACAGCGGCTTGCGGGCCATCGTGGAGGCCATCTCGGCGGCGATCCCGAGGTACGGCAGCAGCATCACGTACACGGCAGGGTGTGAGTAAAACCAGAAAAACTGCTGCTGGAGAATCGGCGAGCCCCCGATGCCGGGGTTGAACATGCTGATCCCCAGCTTGAGTTCGAGGTACACGACGAGCGCGGCGGCGGTCAGCCCGCCCAGGCTGATGAGCTGGAGGATCGCGGTGGCGAAGATGCTCCACGAGAAGATCGGCATCTTCCACAGGCTCATGCCGGGCGCGCGCAGGTTCACGATGGTCGCCGCGAAGTTCGCGCTGCCGAGCAGCGAGCTCAGACCGTTGAGGATGATGGCGACCATGAAGACGGTGGCGCCCGTCTGGTTGCCGTCGACGACGAGCGGGTAGGGGAAGGTCCAGCCCACGCCGGGCACCCCGCCGTTGGGAATCGCCAGAAGCAGCAGCACGAGGCTGAAGACAAAGCCCCACACCGCGAAGGTGTTGATGCGCGGCAGGGCCACGTCCCGCACCCCGAGTTGCAGCGGCAAGAAGAAATTCCCGAACCCGAACAGCCCGATGGGAATCAGGAAGAAAAAGATCATGACCACCGCGTGCGTGGTGATGACCTGGTTGTAGGCGTTGCCCACGAGCAGCGTCTGGTCCGGCAGCGCGAGCTGCAACCGGATGGCGACGGCCAGGAGCCCCGCGAGGGCGAAGCCCACCAGGGACGTGAGGATGTACAAGATCCCGATCTTCTTGTGATCGGTGGTCATCATGTAGTCCTTGACGACCTCCCACGCGCCCCGGCGGATGGTGGCGGTGGTTTGCGGCGCTTGCTGAACCGTCACGGAGTTCCTCCTTCGTCGCCGATGGCGCGGTCGGCGCGGCCCTGGGTGTTGCCCGCCCCGATCACCGGCACGCCCCGCCAGTAGTCGGCCTCCTCGGGCAGGCGCAGGGTCCGCAGGTAGGCGGCCACGTCCTCCAGCTCACCTCGGGTGAGCACGCCGCCGCGGCGCACCTCTCCGTTTACCCGGTAGGTCGCCCCGTTGTAGGTCGGCATCTGGCTGCCGGGCTTGACCCCGGGGCTGTTCGCCAGCCAGGGAATCAGCATCTCCTGGGCCTCGCGGCCCTCCCACATCCCCGCGCCCAGCGTGCGGCGGGTGCCGAAAAAGCTCAGGTCGGGCCCGGCGGCGCCGTTCGCGGGCGTGCCCTGCACCCGGTGGCACGAGGCGCAGGCGAGCGCCCCCGTCGAGGGCTTGCCCTGCATGAAGATCGTGTACCCGCGCGCCTCGGAGCTGCCGGGAGCGGGGGTGGGGGCGCGGTAGGTCTGGGCCGTGCGCAGAAACGAGTTGTAGCGCTCCGGCTCCAGCGCGATCACCCGGTAGCGCATGTTCGCGTGGCTCGCCCCGCACAGCACCGAGCACTCGCCGTAGTACACGCCCACCCGGTCGGTGTCGATCTGCCACGTCTTCTGCGAGCCGGGAATCGCGTAGCGCTGCCCGCCCAGGTTGGGCGCCCAGAAGCCGTGGAGCACGTCTCCGGCGGTCATCGTGAGCGCAATCTGGTTGCGGGTGGGCACCACGAGTTCGTTGCCGTTGGTGACCGTTCCCCCGGCGGCGGCGGGCGCGCCCGGGTAGCCGAAGTTCCACCAGAACTGCCGGGCGAGCACGTTGATGTCCACCGCCTCGCGCGGGGTGGGGTTGATGCGCGCCATCGTCCGCACCGTGAGGACGCTCAGCAGCACCACGATCAGGACGGGCACGACCACCAGGATGACCTCCAGGCGGTTGTTGCCGTGAAACTGTGCGGGCGGGGCGTCGTTGCGGTCCGAGCGGAACTTCTGCACGCTGTAAAACAGCGCCCACGACACGGCGACGAAGATGATGATCGAGAAGGCGATGGCGGGCACGCTCATCCAGAAGACTTCGCGGTTGCTGGCCGACGCCATGTCGCCGATGCTGATCAGCCTCTCCGACTGACAGCCTGAAAGCAGCGTCGCGGCCAGCCCCAGCAGACCCGCCTGCGCGGCGCGGCGCGGCAGACCCCCCGGTGGTCCGCGTCTAGGGCGGCTATGGTTGGTGTTCAACTTCACTCCTTTCCTCTTTCCTCTTCCCCCCAGTCTAAGGCGTTCTTCAAGGTTGTGTGCCTTCCGAACTATGCCGCCGTGTGTGCCTCCACACGCAGTTCGACCGAGCGGTCAGGGGTAGCCGTATGAGACCAGATGAAGCGGTGGGCAAGTGTCCTGAACCTCGCGCCAGGGGCAAAAACTCTGGGGGGACGGCTACCGTCGCCGCGCCCCCCCCCGTGGCCCCTGCCCCGCCCGCTACGCCGTCAGCACCCGGTCGACCGCTCCCGCCACGAAGAGCAGCGCGAGGTAGAGCATCGAGTACAGGTACAGCGGCACGGCCACCCGCCGCTCGACCGCCTGCCCCCCCATCACGTGCCGGTACAGCCGCCACGAGCGCGCGAGCAGCAGCCCGCCGAGAAGGAGCGCGACCACGAAGTACAGCAGCCCGACCTCCCCGATGAAGACGGGCATCACCGAGAGGACGACGGTGTAAACGGCGTACAGCCCGATCTGGGCCACCGTGAGTTTGTCGCCGTGGACGACGGGCAGCATGGGGATGCCGACCTCGCGGTACTCCTCCTTGATCATCAGGGCGAGCGCCCAGAAGTGCACGGGCGTCCAGAAGAAGATGATCGCGAAGAGAAACCACGCGAAGAGGTTGAGGTCTCCCGTCACGGCGGCCCAGCCTACCAGGGGCGGAAAGCACCCGGCGGCCCCGCCGAGCACGATGTTGTGCCACGTCGTGCGCTTGAGCCACAGGGTGTACACGACCACGTAGGTGAAAAAGCCCGCGAGGCTCATCCACGCGGCCAGGGGAGTCGCCCACACCCACAGCGCCACGAACGAGGCGACCTGGAGGGCGGTGCCGAAGATCGCCGCGTCGCGGGTGGAGATCAGGCCGCTCGACGTGGGCCGCCCCGCCGTGCGCTTCATCAACAGGTCGATGTCGCGGTCCACGATCATGTTGAACACACCCGCCGACCCCGCCGAGGCGTACCCGGCGAGCGACACGACCACGAGCAGCCCCAGGCCCGGCCAGCCGCGCGCCGCCATCACCATCGCGGTGAGGGTGGTCCACAGCAGCAGGCTGATGACCTTGGGTTTGGTCAGCGCCAGGTAGTCGCGCCAGGTCGCGCGGGGGGCCTCGGTCACGGGGGAGAGGATATCGCCCCCGCGCATGGGTTCCGTCGTCATACGTTCACTCCTGCCCGGGCGGGCACGGCCTGGTGCCGCACCGCCGGGGCGCTCAGGGCGCGGTAGGCCAGCGTCACCGTGACGAGCCACATCACGCACGCCAGGAAGAGGTGCGTGAGCTGCATCCACGCCGGGGCCTTGAGCGCCACGTTCAGGAAGCCCGCGAGCATCTGCACGCCGATGATGCCGATCAGGGCCAGGCCCCAGCGGGTCACCTCCGGCGAGGGCCGCAAGCGGCGCAGCGCCCCCACCATCCAGACCAGATACGCGCTCGTGAGGACGGCGAGCATGGGGTGGATCACCCGCAGGTTCTCGATCAGGGAGGCGGTCGCCCCGAAGTCGCGCCGCACCGTGTCGAGCGGCGTGCCGGGCGCGGGAGAAAAGAGCAGGTCGCCGAGCGCGGTCACCGCCCCCGCCATGCCGAGCACCAGGGTCAGCCCCAGCCCGAGCACGGTCAGCCCGAGCGCGCGGCCCTGGCCCCGCAGCCTCAACCTCGGCCCGCCCGACGCCCAGAAGGCGGTGAGGAGCAGGGCGCCGAGCAGCAAGAAGGTGTTGGCGAGGTGGACGCCCTGCACGAGCCCGCGCGCCGGGTCGGTGGAGTCCGCCGTCAGACCCAGCAGCACCTGCACGCCGCCGACCAGACCTTCCAGCACGATGAGTCCCAGGCTCAGCAGGGCGCCCAGCCGGACGGGGTGGCCCTTCGGCGTCGCCCGGAAGGCCAACCCGGCAAGGGCGAGGGCGAGCAGGCCGCTCAGGCCGCTCGTGAGGCGGTGGCTGAATTCGATGACCGTGTGCAGGGCCGGGCTCTGGGGCACGACCACGCCGTTACACAGCGGCCAGTGGTCGCCGCAGCCCGCTCCCGCCCCCGTGATGCGCACCACCGCGCCCCAGAGGATCACCAGCACGTTGTACGCCAGGGCCGCCCAGGCCAGCCGGGAGAGCCACATTCCCGCGCCCGGGCGGGACGCCGCCACGACACGACTCACTTCCATGCACCGTCCTTCCCATCGAAAAACGGGCGCCCTGAGCACAACGCCCCAGCGAGGGGTCCAGGGGCCCGGTGAGGTCAACGCCTCCCATTCTAGGCGGGCGCGGCTGAAGATTGTCCCCCGCCCACGCCCTTGCGCGTCTCACCGCCCCGGGGTCACCTGCCCCGGCCCCGGGGACCTACACTGCGGACGTGGCGGCGATCATCAACCAGTGGGCAGTCATCACCATCGTCCTGAGCGGCATCGCGCTCGTGGCCGGGGTGTATTTCATCAAGCGCGGCAACCGTGAGGCGCACCTGCGCGCGATGGCGACGGCGAGCGCGCTGGCGACCGTCTTCCTGGTCCTCTACCTCACCCGGCTGGGGCTGGGTTACGAAAAGAAGTACGTCGGCCCGGACGCGTGGCGCGGCGCGTACTTCGCCCTCCTGATCAGCCACATCATCCTCGCGGCGGTCAACCTGCCGCTCGCCCTCGGCGCCCTGTACAACTCCGTCAAGGGGCTGCGCCTGGCCGGGAACCTCGGCAACATCGGGGCGCCCGCCGCCCGCAAGTACTTCAACCGCCACCGCGCCTGGGTGCGCTGGACGGTGCCCGTCTGGCTCTACGTCGCGGCGACGGGCTGGATCATCTACCTCGTGCTGGGGCGCTACGGGGAAGTCGTCAAGGGCTAGCGGGAAAGCGGCCCGTTCCCGGCGACCAGCCGTCAGCGCAGGCGCCTAGTGGCCGACCGCTGGCGGCCCAAAGCTGCTACCTTCGCCCCATGAAACGCAGCGTTCCCGACCTCCTGCACGCGGAGCAGCCGCTCGTGATGGTGACCGCCTACGACTACCCGGGTGGGCGGCACGCCCAGGCGGCAGGGGTGGACCTGATCCTCGTCGGGGACTCGCTGGGAAACGTGGTGCTGGGCTACGACTCGACCGCGCCCGTCACCCTGGGCGACATGATCCACCACGCGCGGGCCGTGCGGCGGGGGGCGCCGGAGACCTTCATGGTCGTGGACCTCCCCTTCGGCACCTACCACACGGGCGTGACGGACGCCATGCGCGCCGCCGTCCGCGTCATTCAGGAGACGGGCGCCGACGCCGTGAAGATGGAGGGCGCGACCCCCGAGGTGCTGGAGGTCGTCTCGGTGCTCACCCGCAACGGGGTGCCCGTGATGGGTCACGTCGGGCTGATGCCCCAGACCGCCACCGCCCAGGGCGGCCTCAAGGTGCAGGGCAAGGACGAGGAGAGTGCCCGGCGCACGGTGGACGGGGCCATCGCGCTGGAAGCTGCCGGAGCCTTCGCCGTCGTGCTGGAGGCCGTGCCCGCCCGCCTCGCCCGCCTCGTCACCGAGCGGTTGCACGTCCCCACCATCGGCATCGGGGCAGGGGTGCACTGCCGGGGTCAGGTGCTCGTCTACCACGACCTCCTCGGCGTGTACGAGGGCGAGGAGAAGAAGATTTCCAAGCGCTACGCCGAACTGGGCCGGGAGGCGCGGGAGGCCATCGCCACCTACGCCGCCGAGGTGCGGGCGCGGCAGTTCCCGACGAGGGAGCAGAGCTTCGTGATGAAGGACGAGGTGCTGGGGAAGCTGTACTGAGGGGTGAGCCAGACAAAAAGAAGCGTTCGCCTGTGCACGGGCGAACGCTTTCTCTTGCCGATTGCCTGTGACCCTCAGTTCCAGCGCCCGCCCCGCTGCTGCCGGGTCTCGGGCTCGGGCGCCGCGTAGGTCTCCTCGGCGCGGCTGAGCTTCTTGCGGCCATAGAGGCCTTCGAGGATGAACTCGGCGGCGGCCACGCGCACGGCGTCGTCGTTGCTGCCCGCCACCGTGACGGCGAGGTCGGTCAGGCCGGGGACCTGACGGGTGGCCTTCATGGCGCCCGCAGCGTCCCCCGACTGCGGGAAGCGGAAGACGTTGCCGTCCTCGAACCACTTCTCCAGCTCGCGCGTGTCGGCGCTGCCGAGCTGGCGGGCGTACACGGCCCCGGCGGCCTTGCGGATCACGTCACGGGCCACCGTGTCGGCGCCCTTGAGTTCGCCCTCGTACTCCAGCTCCATCTTGCCGGTGATCGCCGGAAGCCCCGCGTACACGTCGCTGACGCGCACGACCGGGTGGTCGCCCTGGGTCAGGGAGCGGCGCTCGGCGTTGGCCGACGCGACCTCCATCAGGCTGATCGGGAGGCGCTGCGAGACGCCGGACATCTTGTCCACCCGCCCGTCCTCGCGCGCCTGGAAGGCGATCTCCTCGATGAGTTCCGCCATGAAGTCGGGCACGATCACCCCGGTGTCGCGCACCGCCTCCTGCGCGGTGATCTCCATGCCCTGCCGCACGTCGGTGGGGTAGTGGGTACGGATCTCCGAGCCGATGCGGTCCTTGAGGGGCGTGACGATCTTGCCGCGCGCCGTGTAGTCCTCGGGGTTGGCCGAGAAGACGAGCATCACGTCGAGTTCCAGCCGAATGGGGTAGCCCTTGATCTGGACGTCGCCCTCCTGAAGGATGTTGAACAGCGCCACTTGCACCTTGGGCGCGAGGTCGGCGAGCTCGTTCACCGCGAAGATGCCCCGGTTGGCGCGCGGCAGCAGGCCGAAGTGCATCGAGCGGGTGTCGCCGAGCGAGGTGCCCAGCCGCGCCGCTTTGATGGGGTCCACGTCGCCGATCAGGTCCGCGACCGTCACGTCGGGGGTGGCGAGCTTTTCCACGTAGCGGGCGTCACGCGGCAGCCAGCGGATGGGGAGCTCCAAGCCGTGGACTTCGAGCAGGTGACGGCCCTCCGCCCCGATGGGGTTGAGGGGATCGTCGGGCATGTCCACCCCGTCGATCACGGGCACGAACTCGTCGAGGAGGCCGGTGATCGCGCGCAGGATGCGGCTCTTGGCCTGACCGCGCAGGCCGAGCAGGATGAAGTTCTGGCGCGCGAGGAGCGCGTTGGTGAGCTGGGGGATAACGGTCTCGTCGTAGCCGATCACACCGGGGAAGAGGTCCTCGCCGCCCCGCAGCTTGCGCGTCAGGTTCTCGCGCACCTCGTCGTGGACGAGACGAACGCGACCGTCGAAGGGCGTGCGGCCCGCGTATTCCGGCGTCTGAAGCAGTTCTCCGAGCGTCCTGGCCCTCACCTGTCCCTGTACGGCAGTCATGATTGGGGGAAGCTAGCACGCACGTCTGGGCGCGAATGTGCGGCTGAGGGGAGAAAGGGAGGGTCGGCCCCTCTCAGGAGGACAGGTGGACCGAGGTGCTCGCGGCGGTCTGCTCGTCCTCCAGCACCTTGTAGGCGCACAGCGCCGCCAGGGCTGCGAGTTCCGCAGGAACGCCGCCGAGGGACAGCCCCACGTCCTTCCCGTCCACCACGCCGCCGATGCGTCCCTCCAGCCGGTCCCCGCTGCGGCGCAACTCCACGTCCTTGCCGCTGACGCGGCCCGAGAAGCGTCCGGTCATCCGGTCCCCGTCCGCGGTCAGGCGCACGTCGTCCCCGCCCACGCGCCCGCCCAGCCGCACGCGCGCCCCCTGCGGCGTGACTTCGCCGTCCACGTCGAACCCGGCGAAGGTGCCCCCGACGCGCCCGTCCACGTTCCCGCCATGCAGCGTCAGCGCGATGTCCCTGCCCTGGAAGGGCCCGCCGACGCGCCCGCGCAGCTTCTCCCCGTCCCAGTCCGCGCGCAGGTCGTAGCCCAGCCGCGGGCCCCCGATCCGTCCGTTCAATTCACCCATGCGCCCGGGTACGCTCTGCGCCGCACAGGAGTTGCCGCGGCACACTGGCCGGGTGCCTCGACCCGCCTGTCCCGCCGACGCCGACACCATCGCCCTTCACCGCTACCTGGACGAGGCCGACGCCGCCGAGCGCCCCACCTATGCCGCCTGGGTCGCCGACGCCCTGAGACGCGGCGTGTACGCCGGGTTTCTCGCCAGGGACGGAGGAGAGGTCGTCGCGGGCGCGGGCCTGACCCTGCTGGAGTGGGGCCCCACGCGCGGTGACCCCAGCCCCTACCGAGCCCGGATCGTCAACGTCTGGACGCACCCGGGGCACCGGCGGCGCGGCCTCGCCTGGACCCTCGTCACCCTCTGCCTGGACGCGGCCCGGGAGCGCGGCGTCACCCGGGTCGGCCTGGGCACGAGCGAGACGTCCCGCCCGCTGTACGAGGCGCTGGGCTTCCGGGCGAGCGGGACGGAGATGCACCTCAGGCTGGAAGACGTGCCCTTCTGAACGTGCCCCACCGCCCTCCCGGGTCCCCGACGCTACACTCCCCCCATGTACCGGGCGGTCATCGGCCTCGAAGTTCACCTGCAACTGCGCACGCGCACCAAAATCTTCAGCGCGTGCCCCGCCGACTACCACGGGGCCGAGCCCAATGCGTTCACCGACCCCCTCACCCTCGGGCTGCCGGGCACCCTGCCCACCCTCAACCGCGAGGCCGTCGAACTCGCCATGATGTTCGGCCTCGCCCTGGGCTGCGACGTGTCGGGGTTCACCCAGTTTCACCGCAAGAACTACTTCTACCCCGACGCGCCCAAAAACTTCCAGCTCTCGCAGTACGACCGCCCCATCGCGCGGGACGGGGTTCTGGAGGTGGGCGGGGGCCGCGTCCGCATCAAGCGCGCCCACCTGGAGGACGACGCCGGGAAGCTGCTGCACCCCACCTACGCCCCCTACAGCCTGCTCGACCTCAACCGCGCCGGGTCTCCTCTGATCGAGATGGTGACGGAGGCGGACATCCGGGGGGCGGAGCAGGCCCGCGCCTTCCTGGAGGCGGTGCAGGCCATCGCCCAGTCCCTGGGGGTCAGTGACGCCACGCCCGAGGAGGGCAAGATGCGCTGCGACGTGAACATCAGCGTCCACCACCCCGGCGAGCCCTGGGGCACCAAGGTGGAGGTCAAGAACCTCAACTCCTTCCGCTCGGTGGGGCGCGCCATCGAGTTCGAGGCGGCGCGGCAGGAGCGGGTGCTGAGCACGGGGGGCCGCGTCACCCAGGACACGCTGGGCTGGGACGAGGGGGGGGGCAAGACCTTCCTGATGCGCACCAAGGAGGGCGAGGCCGACTACCGCTATTTCCCCGAGCCCGACCTCCCGCCGCTGGACATCACGCCGGAGTGGGTCGAGCGCGTGCGGGCCCGGATGCCCGAGCTGCCCGCCCAGAAGCGCGAACGGCTGGTGCTCGCGGGCGTGCGCGAGAGCGACGCGGAGACGCTGAGCCTCAACGTCCCCCTGGGCCGCTTCTACGACGAGGCGCTGGCGAGCACGCCCGCCCCCGACGCCCAGAGGCTCGCCAACTGGCTGCTGACGGACGTGGCGGGGTTCCTGGCCGCACGGGAGGAGACGATCCGTGACACGGGCCTGAACCCCGCCCACCTCGCCGCCCTCGTGCGCCTGTTGGGTGCGGGCACGATTGGCGGACGGGTCGCCAAGGACCTTCTCGCCGACGTGATGGCGGGGCAGGACCCGGAGGCGCTCGTGCGCGAACGCGGCCTGAGCGTGGTGACCGACACCGGGGCCATCGACGCCGCCATCGACGCGGCGATGCGGGCCGACCCGGCGACCGTGGAGAAGGTGCGCGCCGGAAACGCCAAGGCGATGAACGCCCTGTTCGGCCCGGTGATGAAGGCGACCGGGGGCCAGGCCAAGCCGGAGGTCGTGCGCGAGCGGCTGCAAGCGAAGTTGGGGCTGTGAGGGGGGGCGGTAGGCTCTGCGCCGTCCGCCGTCCGCCTGGGTCCCCGGCGACGGGAGACGCCCCGTGACCCCGGCCCGCTGGCGCTCCGCCGCGCTCGCCGCCCTGACGGTCCAGGTGATGGGCCTGTTCGCCCTCGTCGCCTACGCCCTGTGGCGCGGGAATTTCTCGACGGGGGCGTGGTTCACGGCGGTGGAGGCGTTCTTGTCGGGGCTCGTGCTCGCGTGGTGGACGGCGGTGTTTCGGCGCTTCACGCGGGGGCGGGCGGTGGCCCCCGGCGACGGGGCGCTGCGGGCGCTGAGCCTCGCTTTTCCGTGGCTGACGTCCTTTCGGCTGGTGCTGTGGTTTCTGCTCCTGCTCAGCCTGGCGAACGGCGGGGCGCCCGAGGCGAACGGCGTCGCCCTGACGGCCCTGATGACGGTGTGGCCTGCGAGCATCCTGGCGGGGAACGCGGTGTACGGTACCCTCGCGCGCCTCGCGCCCCAGCCGGGGGACCCCCTGCGGCGCAAGCGGCTCGCCGACTGGCTCAACGTGGCCGCCGCGCTCAGCCTGGCGATGGCGGTGTTCAACGTGGTGCCCATCGCGGGCTTCAGCGACCGGCCCACCCTGGGCGCCCAGCTCGTCTACGGGCTGAGCGGCGCCCTGGACGTGCTCGCCACCCTGCTCGCCCTGCGCGCGGTGCAGGTGGCCCCGGCGGGCGAGGAGCGCTGAGCGGTAGCTAGTACTCGACCTTCGCCACGCTGCCCTGCCACGCGCGGAAGGCGGCCAGCGCCTCCTCGCGGCCCTCCTGGGTGGTCGGGAGCTGGCGCTCGGCGTGGGGTTTGGCAATCTCCCCGTAGATGAACTCGTCGGAAAAACCGATGGCGTCCGCGTCCGACTGGGTGCAGGCGTAGTGCAGGGCGCAGAGGCGGGCCCAGTAGATCGCGCCCAGGCACATCGGGCACGGCTCGCAGCTCGTGTAGATCTCGCAGTCGGAGAGGTGGAAGCGGCCCAGGAGCCGGATCGCCTCGACCTCGGCGTGGGCGGTGGGGTCGCTGTTCTGGGTCACGCGGTTGACGCCCGTGGCGACGATCTCGCCGTCCCGGACGATCACCGCGCCAAAGGGGCCGCCCTGCCCCTGCAACACGTTCTCCAGGGCCAGGCGGGCCGCCTCGCGCATGGGGGAGCTGGCGGGGAGGTCGGGGGTGGGAGTCGGGTCGGTCATGGGTCACCTTCCAGGTGGCCCGGGGAGCAAAGAGCGGGCCGCGCATGGTTGGTCGCCTGCGGCCCCGCTGGTTATCCATGCAGAACAGTGGGCGCCCCCAGGGTACGGCGGCGGCGGGGCGGGGACAAGCCGGGCCCCCCGCTCCCCAACATCCTCATTCCCGGCGAAGGGTATGCTGCGCGTCAGTCATGACTCAGGAAGACCTCAAGCACGGGCGCGGTTTGCCAGGGCCGCTGGTGTCGCTGGGCGACCTCGCGTGGGACGTGCTCGCCAAGCCCGACACCATGCTGATGGCCGGGGGCGACACCACCGGACGCCTCGAACTCTCGGGCGGCGGCTCGGCGGCCAACCTCGCCGTCTGGGCGAGCCGCGCCGGTTTCCCCTCCGCCTTTGTCGGCAAGATCGGGCGCGACCGCTTCGGCGAACTCGCCACCGCCGAACTGGAGGCCGAGGGCGTGACGGGCCACCTCGTCCTCAGTGACGAGCACCGCACGGGCGTCATCCTCGCCCTGATCGACCGCCGGGGCCAGCGCGCGATGCTCACCGGGCAGGGGGCGGACTGGGAGCTGCTGCCGGGGGAATTGCCGCGCGACCTTCTCGCGGGCGCCGGGCACCTGCACCTCACCGCCTGGAGCCTCTTTCGCGACCCGCCGCGGGGGGCCGCGCTGGAGGCCGCGCGGGTCGCCAAGGCGGGCGGGGCGACGCTGAGCCTCGATCCCGGCAGCTTCCAGATGATCGGGCAGATGGGGCGCGAGGATTTCCTGGAGATCGTGGACGCCGTGCCCTTCGACGTGATCTTCCCCAACGCCGACGAGGCCCACGCCATGAGCGGCTGCACCGACCCGGACCGGGCGCTGGGCTGGCTGCGCGGGCGCTACCCGCACGCCCTGGTGGTCCTCAAGCTCGACGAGGAGGGCGCCCTGCTGGAGGGGCCCGGTCAGCCCCGCACCCATGTCCCGGCGACCCGGGACCGCCTGATCGACGCGACCGGGGCGGGGGACGCCTTCGGGGGCGCCTTCCTGGCCGGGTGGCTGCGGCACGGGGACGCCGCGCAGGCCGCCCGCCTCGCCGTGCAGGTGGGCGGCTGGGTGGTCGCCCGCTTTGGGGCCCGGCCCCCTGCCGACGCCGACCTCGGGGCCCGGCTCGCCGCCTTCCGCCCGGAGGTGGGGGCGTGACGCGGCTGCAAGGGAAGGGCACGCCCCTGTGGGTGTGGCTGCTCCTGGTCCTCTTCATTCTCCTGCTGCTGGCGGCGGGCGGGGTCTTCGCCTTCCTGCGCAGCCTCACCGGCCCGGCGGGCGGGCAGGCGTACACGCTGGAGGTCAAGCCGGGGGACACCCTCCCGGCCATCGCCCGGCGGCTGGAGGCGCGCGGCATCGTGAAAAATGCCCGCGCCCTGCGCTTCGTGATGGACCGCAACGGCACGGCGGGGAGCCTCAAGGAGGGGCTCTACGACCTCAGCGGCACCATGAACGTCTATCAGGTCGCCGAGAAACTGGCGGGCCCCGCGCGCATCCCCACCGTCAGCGTCACCGTCCCCGAGGGGCGGCGAATTCAAGACATCCCGCCCATCTTCGAGAAGGCAGGCTTCGCGGCGGCGCAGGTACAGGCGGCCCTCAATGACGCTTCCCTGAGCCAGTACGCGCGGGGCAAGCAGAAGAACCTCGAGGGCTTCGTCTTCCCGGCCACGTACGAGTTCCGGGTGGGCGAGACGCCCAGGAGCGCCGTGCAGGAGATGGTGGCCCGGATGGAGCGGGAGTTCACCCCGGCGAACGTGGCCAAGGCCAAGGCGCTGGGCCTCGGCGTGCGCGACTGGGTGATCCTGGCGAGCATGGTGCAGGCCGAGGCCGCGAACGACGAGGAGATGCCGATCATCGCGGGGGTGTTTCTCAACCGCCTGCGGGACGGCATCAACCTGGGCAGCGACCCCACCGTCGCTTACGGGCTGGGCAAGGACCTCCCCGAACTCGACCGCAGCGCCGGGGACTTCACCAAGGACACGCCGTACTCGACCTACACCCGCCCGGGCCTGCCCGCCGGACCGATCAACAACCCCGGCCAGGCCGCCCTGCTGAGCGTCCTCTCGCCCGAGCGCAAGCTGGACGACGGGCGCGACGCCCTGTACTTCCTGCACGGGCTGAACGGCAAGATCTACGTCAACCACGACTACACCGCCCACCTGCGGGACATCGACCGTTACCGCTGAGGTGTCTGGCGCCGCCAGACGGCCCTGACACCTAGACTCGCCCCATGCCCTCCCGCGACTTCCTGGAACGGCGCAACGCCCTGTGGGCGCGGCTGCGCGAGTTGACTCCGGGCGCCCCCGACTTCGAGGCGACCCTCACCGAACTCTCCACCCTGATCGGCTGGGAGAGGGAGCGGGTGCTCGCCGGGCTGGGGTTGACGCCCGAGGACGCGCCGCCGCCGGGTGAGGAGCGGTCGTGAGCGCCGGAGGTGGCTCGGAGGTCGTTCCCTTCGACCTGGGGCGGATGTTCCTGGGGGACGTGCCGCCGCTCTTCTTGCTGGAGATCGTCTTCCGCACCGGGGTGATCTTCCTGTGGCTGGTCTTCTTGCTGCGGGTGACGGGCAAGCGCGGGCTGGCGCAGCTCAGTCCCCTCGAACTCGCCATCGTGATCGCGCTGGGGTCGGCGGCGGGGGACCCCATGTTCTACCCCGAGGTGCCGCTCCTCCACGCGATGCTGGTGCTCGCGCTCGTGGTGGGCTTTCAGCGGCTGCTCGCCTTTCTCGTCGTTCGGAGCGAGCGGGTCGAGACCTTCGTGGAGGGCACGCCCGTCGAACTCGTGCGGGGCGGGGTGATGGGGCGGGAGGCGCTGGGCCGCGCGGGCCTGAGCCGCGAGGACCTCTTCGAGCGGCTGCGGGCCCAGGGGGTGCGCCAGCTCGGGGAGGTGCAGCGCGCGTACTTCGAGCAAGACGGCAACCTCTCCGTCTTCCTGCACGGGGAAGGCGCCCCGGCGGGCCTCCCGGTCGTGCCGCCGTGGGACCTGGAACCCCCGAGGCGTCTCCCGGTCGGCGAGCGATACGCGGGCGAGGTCGCCTGCACGGGCTGCGGCACCCTCCTCACGCCGGAAGGTCCCCTGCCCCCCTGCCCGGGCTGCGGGTGCGACACCTGGACGCCCGCCACCACCGATCCGCTCGGCGGCGGCGGCGGAGCGCCCCAGGGCGGTGGGGGCAGCGGTCACGGCCCGCCCGGCATGGGCCCCGCCTGAGGCTCAGGCCTGCGCCCCGCGCGGCACCCACTGCGGCTCGGGCTCGATCTGCTCGGCGGGCGCCTTGCCCGGCTCCAGGCCGCTCGACCGCGCCGTCTGGAGGGGCGTGAGGCTCATCTCGCCCCGGCACTCGATCTGGCACGAGAGGCGGGCCGTGCCCAGGAGCCCCTTGTCCGCGAGCTTGTCGCGCTCGGCGACCGTCATGGTGTCCGGCTCGCCTTCTGAAAAGCTCACCCGGCAGGTCGTGCAGCGGGCCTGCCCCCCGCAGCGGTGCAGGATGTCCACCCCGCCCCGCTCCAGCGCCAGGACCAGCCGCTCGCCTTCCCGCCCTTCGATCATCCCGTACCCCTCGACCGTGATCTGCGTCATGGGTCAGGATGGCACGGGGAATGGGCCGGGGGAGGACACGACCCGCGACGCTCGGCCTCACCGGGTGGGGGAGGGAGGTGGGTGTGGGCCCGTCGGCAGCGCCTCAACGGGAGGCCGGGGGCTGGGAGAGCCGGGTCAGGGCCCGCTGCCCCGCGCGCACGTAGGCGCCCTGGCCGCTTTCCCTCCCGAAGGTGAGGTCCGCGACCGCCCGGCACGCGGCGAACCAGCGGGCGCGTTCCAGGGTGGGTCCGTCCACCGGGCCGTACGCCCCGAGGGCCGCGTGGAGCAGCGCGTCCCCGCCCCAGTGGAGGAGGCCGGAGAGGTCGCGCGCCGGGTCGCCCAGCGCGGCGTCGCTCCAGTCGATCACGCCCGTCACGTTGCCCCCCTCGTCGAGCAGGACGTGCTCGGCTGCGAGGTCGCCGTGGATGAGGCATCCGGCGACGTGCCCGGTGGGGGGCGGGTGGGCGAACACGTCCCGCCAGCGCCGCCCCACCTCCGGGGACACCTCCCCGCCGTCCACCGCGAGGGCGAGGTCACGGGACGCGTCGCGCGACCACTCTTCGAGCCGGGGGTCGTCGTCCTCCTCCACCCCGAGCGCGCGGGCCTCCCCCGCCGGGAGGTCGTGCAATCGGCGCAGAAAGGTGCCGAGGTCGTGTCCGATGACGGCGAACCCGGTGGGCCCGGTCTCCAGCAACAGGGCGGGCGTTCCCGCGAGCCTCGCGTAACCGGCGTAGGTCACGCCCGCGTCCGGGCGGGGCGGACGGACCACCCCGTCCACCGGGAGGGCCAGCGGGAGCCGGGGGGCCAGCCACGCCGTAAGCCTCGCCTCGGTCAGGAGGGCGGTGGCCGCGCCCGCGCGCTTCGGAAACCGGAAGACGTACTCCCCGCCGACATCGAACGCGAGGTGATCGGTCCCCTCCCCGAGCAGCGTGACGCCCAGGTGCGCCAGCTCGGGAAAATCCGCCCGGATGAGCGCCGCAGCCGTAGGCAGGTCGACCCTTCGTGCCGAGTCGGTCATGGGGAGAGGGTACAGGGGACCGGCCCCCATGACGAAGGCTCGGTCCTGGTCGGGGGCGCCGCCTAGGTCGAGGACCCGGACAGGAACTCGGCCAGGAGGTTGTTCACCCGCACGGGCTCGTCGCGCATGACCCAGTGGCTCGCGCGGGGCAGGCGCACCACCCGCACCCCCGGCACCCAGCGCTCCAGCCCGTCCGCGTGCTCGGGAAGAAGGGCCACGTCACGCTGGCCCCAGATCACCAGCGTGGGCACCCGCACCTGCCCCCCGGGCGCGCCCTTCCGGCGGACCTGCCGGGAGCGCCGCAGCGCCCGGTAGTAGTTGATCATGCCCGTCGCCGCACCCGGCTGGTCCCACGCCTGGCGGTACAGGCGCCGGTCTTCATCGGTGTAGGCCCGCGGGTTCGTGCCGCGGAGCGCCCACGCGCCGAAGCGGTGCAGGAACCGTTCGGGCAGCCAGGGGAGCTGGAAGAAGAAGATGTACCACGACCGCCGCCACTGCTCGGGCTTGCGGGCCACCTGCCGCGCCCGGGCCGGATGCGGCGCGTTGAGGATCACCAGCCGCCGCACGACCTCCGGCTGCCGGATCGCCAGCGCCCAGGCGACGATGCCGCCCCAGTCGTGGCCCACCACGTGCGCCCGCCCGCCCCCCAGCGCGCGGATCAGGGCCGCCACGTCCTCCTGGAGGGTGCCCACCCGGTAGGCGTCCACCCCGGGCGGCTTCTCGCTGAGGTTGTAGCCCCGCAGGTCGGGGGCGACCACCCGGAAGCCCGCGCGCGCGAGGGGCCCGATCTGCCGCTCCCACGACCGCCAGAACTCGGGAAAGCCGTGGAGCAGCACGACGAGGGGGCCCCGGGGATCGCCCGCCTCGACGTAGTGGAGGCGCACCCCGTTCACGACGATCTGCTGATGGGTCGGCATACCGGGCAGTCTTCCCGACGGGCGGGCGGGATCGGTGCGAGGAGGGGAAACGTTTCTTGACCTGGGCGGCATGACCTTTCCCGCCTCACCCCCCCGCCCGTTCGAGCCGCGTTCCGGGGGCGCCGGGGTCCGCTTCCCCCTCGCGCGGGAGCAGCCGCCACGCCCCCACGTCGAGCAGGCCGCGCGGGGTGAGCTTGAGGGCCGGAATGACGCTCAGGCCCAGGAAACTCAGGGTGGTGACGGGGTAGGGGAGGGTGCAGCCGAGCGACCGGACCGCCGCCGTCACCCCCGCGAGCCGGGCGGCGGCCTCGTCCGGGGGCAGGTCGCTCATCAGCCCCGCGAAGGGGAGGGGGAGATGAGCGCGCACCTCACCCCCCGCGACGACGACCACGCCGCCGCCGAGGTCCTCCAGGGCCCGGCCCGCCGCCCGGACGTCCGCGTCCGTGCCGCCGAGCACCGCGACGTGGTGGGCGTCGTGCAAGACGCTCACCGCCAGGGCGCCCCCCGTCATCCCCGTGCCCGAGGTCCAGCACGCCGCGTGTTCTCCCCGCCCGTAGCGGTCGGCGACGACGAGCCGCGCGTCCCCGGTGCCCGGCCTGCCCGCCCCGGTCGTGATCTGCCCCCGGCGCACCTCCATCACGGGCCAGTGACCGGGAACCTCGAAGGTCGCCCGGTCCCACCCCGGCCCGAGGTTCACCCCGCCGCCGGGCAGGGGTGGGGTGACGCCCCCGGCCCGCGCCTCCTGCCCGCCCACGAAGGTCTCCAGCACCTCGAAGCCCTGAAGGTCGCGCAACAGCACGAAGTCGGCGTGGTAGCCGGGCGCGACGAGTCCGAGGTCGTGCAGGCCCCAGTATTCGGCGGGGTTGCAGGTCACGAGCGCCACCGCGTCCGCGGGGTGGAGGCCGCCCGCCACGCACGCGCGCAGGAGGCGGTCGAGGTGCCCCAGCGTCAGCAGCTCGTCCACGCTCACGTCGTCGCTGACGAGCATGGCGCGGCGGGGGCGCTCACGGAGGACGGGGAGCAGGGCCTCCAGGTTCCGGGCCGCCGACCCCTCGCGGACCATCAGCCACAGCCCGGCGCGCAGCCGCTCGCCCGCCTCCTGCGGGGTGGTCGCCTCGTGGTCGGAGTGGACGCCCGCCGCCGCGTAGGCCATCAGGTCGCGGCCCGTGACGCCCGCCGCGTGGCCGTCCACCCTACGGCCCCGGCCCGCGCCCAGCACGTCCCAGACGCCGGGGTCGCCGCCGAGCACGCCGGGGTAGTTCATCAGCTCGGCGAGGCCCAGGACGCCGGGGAGGCGCAGGGCGGAGGCCACCTCCGCCGCGTCCATCCGCGCCCCGCCCCGCTCGAACTCGCTCGCGGGCACGCACGACGGCACCGAGGCGAAGACGCGCAGGCCCGACCCCCGCCCCGCCTCCAGCATCCAGGCGAGGCCGGGTGCCCCCAGCACGTTCACGACCTCGTGCGGCTCGGCGACCACCGCCGTCGTGCCGCGCGGCAACACGGCCCCGGCGAAGCGGGCGGGGGTCAGCAGACTCGACTCGATGTGGACGTGGGCGTCCATGAAGCCCGGCGCGAGGAAGGCCCCGCGCGCCTCCACCGTCCGCGCCGCCCGCGCGCCCGCGCCCGTCCCCACCAGGGCGGCGACCCTCCCCTCCGCGACAAGCACGTCCGCCCCGAAGACCTCGCCCGTCGCGGGCTGCACCACACTCGCCCCGCGCACGAGGAGGTCGCCCTCCTCCAGCCCGCGCGCCACGCGCACCAGCCGCTCGCGCCCCGCCCGTTCCCCGCCTGCCTCCGGTGCCTCCATGTCGCAGTCTAAGCGGGGGGTCGTCATCCCGGCTACCTCCCCTTGAGGGGCCCCGGCCCCGCGCCCCGCTCGGCGAGGGCCCACGCGAAGGCCTGGGCGTCGTTGAGAGGCGGGGTGGAGGCCGCCCTGGTCGGCGTCTCCCCGCCCTCGGGGGAGGCGAGGCGCCGCGCCCGGAACATGCCCGGATGCTCCTCGAACACGGCCACCACATCGTCGGGGAGCCCCGCGAGGTGCGCCGCAAAGGCCTGTTCCTGGGCGAGTTCGGCCTGCGCCGCGCCCGGCCCCAGCTCGGTGAGCAGGCGGTCGATCAGCCCGAAGACGCGCGCCGCGTACGCCTCGACCTCCTCGCGGCGCGGCAGGGCGCCCCGGTGAATCACCCGGTTGCGGAAGTCGCTCCCCAGCGCCCCCGGGGTCAGGAAGTCGGGCGCGCGCCCCTCGCGCAGCAGGTAGGCCAGGGCGAACATCCCCAGTTGCCGCTCGGACTGGCTCGCCACGTGCCGCCAGGTGCCGTCGAGCGCCGTCAGGGCCTCCCCGAAGCCCAGCGCCGTGTCCGCCGAGCGCTCCAGCGCGTACGCCCGGACGTAGAACTCGAAGAACCGTTCGAGCGCCGCCGAAAAAGACGCCACCGCCTCGCGCGCGTAGCCCTCCAGCAGGGCCCGGGTGCCCAGGTCGAAGAGCACCTCGAACTTGTGCTTGCGCACGAACACGACGTAGCGCGCCCCGCACGCCGGACACGTCAGGTCGTGGATCAGGCTGTCCGCGAACTCGGCGGGCACCTCACGCGCGCACCCGGGGCAGGTGGTGGGGAAATTCATGGGGGAAGTCTAGGGCCCCGGCTACTGCACGTTGCGGGCGAGCATCTGGAGGGTGTAGGGGCCGGTCGTCGGCGTGAAGGTGGTGATTCCCCGCGCCCGGTGCTTGCCCTGGAAGGCCAGCGAGACGACGCCCGTCCGGGCCACCGGGTCGTACGTGTACCCGAAGGGGGTGATGGTCCCGCCCGCCTGGTCCCGCGAGGTCAGCAGGTCGGCGACGAGGGAAGGCGTCATGTCCACGAAGGCGCCGGTCGTCTTGAAGCCCGCGAGGAAGGGGGCGCAGTCGGCGGTCGGCGTCGGCGCGCAGCGGGCGCGGTACTCGCGCAGGATCACGACGCGGTTGGCCGGGTCGTCCGCCCAACTGTCCGCCACCTTGTCGGGGTCGGTGGCGGCCCACCCGGAGCGGGGTTCGACCCGGTAGACGAGCTGGAGGTACTGCCGGTTGTAGACGACCGAGCCTCCGCTGGCCTCCGCCCGGTCCTCGGGCACGAGGACGGCGAGGCAGGGGGTCGTGGCGTCGCACCCGCCGCCGTTGACCGTGAAGCCGGAGGTCCGCACGGCGAGCGCCGACCGCACCCGGTCTCCCACGTACCCGGTCACGTCGTTGAGTTCGCCCAGGCGTTGCGAGAGCGCGTTCGTGCGCGCCGAGACGCTCAGGGTGGAGGTCTGCCAGTTCGTCACGAGCGCGAAGATGATCCCCATCAGGCTCATCGCCACGAGGAGTTCGACCAGGGTCAGGCCCGCCCGGGCCCCCCTCACGCCGGTCTCCCCACGTCGAGCACGAAGGTCTGGGTGGGCTGGCTCGGGTGCGTGCAGCTCAGGGTCACGCGCTTGATGAGCACGGGCGACGTGCCGAGCTGGTTTGCGACCGCCCCCGTGCAGGTGTAGCCCGCGCCGGACGGGACGGGGGGAAGGGTGCCCGTGTCGAAGCCCGCCTGGGTGCTGTACCTCACCCGCACCCCCTCCATGAACCCCTTGGCCCCGACCGTCACCGCCTGATCCGCCCGGGTCTGCCCGTTGAGCTTGAAGATCGCCGGGAACGTCGCCAGCACGGCGACCGACACGACCGCGAAGATGGCGAGTGCGACGAGCACCTCGATCAGGGTCAGGCCCCGCTCCGAGCCTCCCCTCACTGGAAGATCACCTTCCCGAAGACGCCCGTCAGGCGCAGCGTCCGCTTGAGGGTGAGGTTGGTGGCCCACGTCACCTCGTAGGTCGCGGGCGTGTTCTCGGTCGTGCCGTACGGGGGGGTGAAGCTCACGGTGCCGCCTCCCCCCGTCACGCTGAGGGTGGTGCCGGGGGGCAGGGCGTAGGTCTGGGCGGTGCCCCCGCTCGGCAGGCACACGGGCGTGCTGAACCTCCTGATCTCGTACCCGGTGGCGCCCGAGGTGGCCCCCACGGGGGCGATCTGCCAACACGCGTTGGCCCGCTTGGCCCCGGTGCGCGCCCGGCTCACCGCCTGCGCGAACTGCTGCGCGCCCTCCGTCACGGCGGTGCTCGCCCGCCAGCGCGCGAGATTCACCATCCCGACCGCCGCGAGAATCCCGATGATCGCCACGACCACGAGCAGCTCGATCAGGGAAAAGCCCCGGGTCCTCACTGCTGCCTCCAGGTGCCGGGCTCGGTCTGCACCCGGAAGACGCCCCGGGCGTTCAGAAGCTGGCTCCGGAGGGACACGGCGTCGTAGTTGATGAGCAGGCTGCCCGTCGCCTGGGTGGTCGTGTCGTCGGTGGTGATGCCCTCGATGGGCCCGCCGCGCACGGCGATGGCCCCGTTGAGGGTCATGTTGCCGTTGAACTTCCCGCCCTGGTTGCCGCGGATGTAGATCATACCGTCGAAGGTCACGTTGCCGTTGATGTTGGAGTTGATGTCGCCGTCCACGATCAGGACGCCGCTGCCCCGCGCGTTCCCCGAGAAGATGCGGTCGAAGTCGGCGGCGGAGACGCGCTTGATCTCGCCCTGGGGCAGGGTGGGGTCGTTGTCCAGCGGCACGAGGTCGTTGAGTTCCTCGTCGCTCAGCCCGAAGAGCTGCTCGGTGAAGAAGGGGTCGGAGGGGTTGCCGGGGGTGGGCGAGGCGAGCAGGGGATCGCGCTCGCCCGCGCAGAGGGTCGAGGTCGTGCAGTCGTTCGTCGTCTGCCCGCCGCTCGTCATGCTGATGTCGTCGAGTTTGTTGCTCTTGGCGGTGATGTCCGCGGCGCTGCGCATCCCGGTCACGTCCCGGAAGACCTGCGTCCCCTCGGGCAGGCTCGCCGGGGCGCCCGAGGGCCAGCCCAGCCGCACGGTCCCGTTCCCCGCGTCGACGGCCTGAACGGTGGCCGCCTTCCCGGCGATGGTCAGCTCCTCGCCGACGAGGAAGTCCCCCGCGTTGGACACCCTGAGGTCGCCCGGGTTCCCCACGGTGGGGGAGGTCTGCGCCACCGCGTTGAGCATCACCGTGACGTCGCCGCTGAGGGTGAGCGGAGCGGTGGGCGAGGTGGGCAGGACGCGCACGAGGCTCAGCGAGGCCTCCTCCTTGCCGTCCACCCGGAAGGTCGCGCCGTTGACCCGCACGTAGTCGCCCACCAGAACGGCGCCCGTGTCCTCGACGGGCAGGGTGACGCCCGGTTGCAGCGCGGGCAGCGAGAGGGGCGTCCCGCCGCTTCTGACCCGGGTCGCCACCCCGTCGTTGGCGCGGCCCTCGGTGCGCTGGTTGCCATTGCTCGCGTCGATGGCGGGCAGCGAGGTCAGCCCGGCCCGCGAGCGGAAGGTGCGCGGCAACCGGGCGTTCGTCACCACGTAGTCCTGAACGACGACCTTCGCGGCGCCGGGCGCGCTCCCCTGCGACCGCAGGGTGAAGGTGGCCCCGGTCGTCTTGGGCGTGACGTTCAGCAGGCTCAGCTCCGCCGTCCCCGCCGTGCCCAGGGAATACGTGCCCAGCGTGCCCAGCCAGGCGGTCAGCTCGCTCGTCCGCGTGCCCGTGTAGGGCGACGTTCTGGCGAGGCTCCCGACCCGCGCGGCGAAGGTGTTCTGCCCGCTCTCGGCCACGAGCAGGGCCTGGTAGGCGCCGCGCTCGTCCACCCCGCCCCCCCGCGCCCCGAGCGCGAGGGTGGCCGTCGTGCTCACCACGGCCATCAGGATGATCGCGGTGAACAGCAGCACGACCACCAGGGCGACGCCCTCCTCGTGGCGGTCTCCGGGAGCGCGGTCAGCTTGTTGTCTCATGAAGTCAGCTTAAGGTCGAATGAGAACAGGCGGAACACCCGTCTGGGGGTCACCCGGCGGGGCGAAAACTTCACGGCAGGCGCGCGTGGGTGCGCCGGGGCTCACCTCGGGGAGGTACCCTCCGGCAGCCGCGTTCCGGACGGCGCGATCACGTAGCCCAGCCCCCCGCTGTGGGTCAGCCACAGCCGCTCGAAGGCCGCGCGCGGGTAGGTCCGGCGCACACCCGCGTCGCTGGGGGCGGCGGGGTCGTTCAGGACCGGGTTCCCCGCCGCGTCGAAGCCCACGAGGACCATCAGGTGCCCGTCGCTGTAGCTCAGGGGCGCGCCGGGCAGTTCACCCTTCTTCCACCCCAGGCTGACCGCCAGCGGCACCCCCGCCGCCGTGTACCGCTCGGCCTCCGCGAGGCTGGGCAGCCGGGTGACGTAGGCGCGCAGGCCGTGGGCCCCCGCGTAGGCGGTGTTAAAGGGCCAGTTGCCCGTGCCGTCGTACGCCCGGTCGTAGGTGCCCCTCGCCGCCTGGGGCACGGTGACGTTCACCCCGTACCCCGCGAGGATCATGGAGACGCTCGTCGGGCTGCACCACACCTCGCCGCCGCCCTCGTAGAGCATCTGCGAGCGCCCGGGCACGTCGTTCACCTTGCCCCAGGCCCGGCGGTCGCCCGGCTGCCCCAGCCCCGCCGCCCGCTTCGCGCGGTCACTCGTGTTGAAGGCGAGCAGGCGCACGCCCGTCCCCGCCCCCCGCAGGGTCACCCGGTACTGGTAGGCGCCCGCCTTGCCACTGAGCCGCAGCGTGTCCGTCAGGACCTGCCCGGCCCCGTCCTTCTGCCCGTTCAGGCTGGTGCGCCCTTCGGCGCTGCTCCAGGTGCCGAAGGAAAACCAGCGGCTCCAGCCCGCCCCCGTCTGCGCCCGCACCTCCACGCTCACGCTGCCCCCGCCCGGCGTCACCGCGTTCCACGACGGCACGAGTTCGTCGAAGGGGGCGACCCCCAGCGGCGCACCCGTCAGCGTGCCCGTTTCCGCGCCGGGGGCGAGGGTGAGGAGGTCGCCGCGCACCTCCACCCCGCGCCGCTCGCCCACCGCCCAGTCGCCCGCGCGCTCGTGGAGGATGGTGGTGGAGTTGGGGTACGTCATCGTGAGGGCCTCCGCGCCGCCCGCGAGGAGCAGCGCCAGGAAGAGGATTGGGCGCATATGGGCGTGATTGTGACGTGCGCAGGGCTGGAGCGGGTGAGTCCGTCCCGCCTCACCCCCCCTGCATGGACAGGAACGCCTCCGGCAACGCCCCCCGCCACGTCACCCAGTTGTGCCCGCTGGGATACTCGCGGTACTGGTGCTCGATCCCGGTGTCGGCGAGGAGGGCGGCCATGCGGCGGTTCGGGCCGGTCAGCCACTCCAGCGTGCCCGTGTCGAGGCTCAGGCGCAGGTGACGGGGCGGCTCCTGTTCCAACCTCTCCCGCAGCCACTCGCCCGCCGTCGTCGTGTCGATGGTGCCGTCCGGGTCCGTCGCGCCGGGCCGGGCGATGAAGGCCCCCGAGTGGCTGACCACGCGCCGGAAGAGGTCCGGGTGCGCGCTGCCGAGGTGCAGCGAGATCAGCCCACCCAGCGAGGCACCCCACAGCCCCCGCTCGGAGACGGTGGCGTGTTCGCCCTCCACCTGCGGGAAGACCTCCTCCCGCAGAAAGTCGAGGTAACGGTCATTCAGGTAGTACTCCTCGCTGCGGTCCCCCGGCTCCACGAAGACGAGGACGGCGCCGGACGCCAGCCCCCGCTCCACCGCCCGGTCCATCACCTCGCCCAGCCGCCCCGTGCGGTAAAAGGCCACCCCGTCCTGCACGTAGTAGACGGGGGTGGGGGCGCTCGGGTCGTGTCCGTGCGGCGTGTGGACGATGGCGCGGCGGGTGCCGGGGAAGACGCTGCCGGGCCAGCTCAGGCGATGGGCCGTGCCCTTCTGCGTCGCGTCGGGCCCCTGCCAGAGGGGATGCTGTACGGACTCGCCCACCACGGCGGCGCGGGGGTAGGGCCACCAGGGGTTGAGGGACCGCTGCGGGTTGTCGGGGTCGGCGAAGGGCTCGCCCGCCGCGTCGAGCCAGGCGTACTCGACCCAGGCGCCGCGCGGGAGGGTCAGGGTGATCGCCTGGCCGCCCTCCACGGGCAGGGCGGGTTTCTTGCGCCAGTCGGTGAAGTCGCCGACCAATGCCACGGCGCCCGGCGGGGGGGTGAAGGTGACGCGGGTGCCCTGCACGGAGACGGCCATAGGGGGGATTGTAGGGGGAGAGCGCCCGCCCCCGGCCAGCCTGCGTCGAAGGGCACGGCAGAGGAGCGGGGCGTCACCCCCCTCAGGAAGATGACGCCCCGCTCCGCCTGCCCCTCAGGCCCCGGAGGTCTGCTCGCCCTGCCCCCCCGCGTTCCCGTGGCCCCGGTACTGCTCGCGCAATTCGCGCTTGAGGAACTTGCCCGTCGCGCCGATGGGAAGGCTCTCGGCGACGGCGGTCGCGTCGGGAAGCCACCACTTGGCGAACTTCGGGGCGAGGAAGCCCACGATCTCCTCGTGGGTGACCGACATGCCGGGCCGCAAGACGACGACCGCCAGGGGCCGCTCGTCCCACTTGGGGTCGTCCATCGCGATCACCGCGCACTGGGCGACGGCGGGGTGGGCCATGATCGCGTTTTCCAGGTCCACGCTGCTGATCCACTCGCCGCCCGACTTGATCAGGTCCTTGGCCCGGTCCTGGATGTGCATGAAGCCCCGTTCGTCGAGCGTGGCGATGTCCCCCGTGTCGAACCACAGCTCGCCGCCTTGCTCGAAGAAGTTGCCGCCCCCCTCGCCCTTGAAGTACCCCGAGGCGATCCACGGCCCGCGCGCGACGAGGCGCCCCATCGTCTTGCCGTCGTGCGGGAGGCGCTCTCCGTCCTCGCCCAGGATGTCGAGGAACACCAGCGGCGCCGGTCGGCCCTGCTTGGCGCGCAGGGCGTAGCCCTCGTCGCTGCGCTCGTCCATCCCGGCGGGAACCTTGCTCGCGGTGCCGAGGGGATGCGTCTCGGTCATGCCCCAGGCGTGGGCGAGCGAGAGACCGTGGCGGTCCTCGAAGGCGCGGATCAGGCTCTCGGGGGCCGCGCTGCCGCCGACGACCAGCCGCTCCAGGCGGTGCAGGTCGTAGGGGTGGCCCTCCGCCTTGGCCCGGTCGAGTTCGGCGAGCAGGCCCATCCAGATCGTCGGCACGCCCGCCGTGATCGTGACCTCCTCGTCTTGCAACAGTTGCGCCACGCTCCGCCCGTCGCTGAAGACCCCCGCGAAGACCTGCCCCGCCCCGTACATCGCGCAGGTGTACGGCAGGCCCCAGGCGTTGACGTGGAACATGGGCACGATGGGCAGCACGGTGTCGCTCTCGCCCACGTCGAGCATGTCCTTGGGCGCGGCGGCGAGCGAGTGCAGGATGGTCGAGCGGTGGGTGTACACCACGCCCTTGGGGTTCCCGGTCGTGCCGCTCGTGTAGCACATGCCCGCCGCGTCCCGCTCGTCGATCTGGGGATACTGGCTCAACGGCTCGTGACTCATCACCCAGGCGTCGTAATCCTCGGCGCCCTCGATGGGGGCGGGCGTGGGCCCCAGCACGAGGATGCGCTCGATGGTGGGGCAGGCGGCGCGGATGGCCGGGATCAGCCCCGCGAAGACGTTCTCGACGATGAGCACGCGGTCTTCGGCGTGGTTGAGAATCCAGGCCACCTGATCGGCGTGGAGCCGGATGTTCACCGTGTGGATCACGAACCCGCCGCTGGGCACGCCCAGGTACGCCTCCAGGTGTCGGTAAGAGTTGACCGCCAGGGTCGCCACCCGGTCACCGGGTTGCAGGCCGAGCCCCTGCAATCCTGCCGCCAGCCGCAGCGCCCGCCCCGCGACCTCGCCGTAGGTCGTGCGGTGCTTGCGCGGGATAGGCTGGCCCGCCTCGTCGCGCCCGCCCGGCAGCAGGCTCACGACCTCTCTCCCGGCAAAGAGCGTGCGCGCCCGCTCCAGGATGAAGGGGATCGTGAGCGGAACGTCCATCATGTTGCCTTGCATACCTGACCTCCGAAAGGGGACGGCGCCGTCCGCTGTGGGCGCGGGCGCCGCAACTTGACCTTGAGTACGGGCGGCATTCTAGCGGCAAGCTGAACCGAGTCCAATCAAACCGGCCCGGCCACCGGGTCCCGCCCGTGCGGCGGCCTCGCCCATGCGCCATCCCGGGAGGGACGCGCAGACGCCGGGACGAGCACGCCTCAGGTCTCCCACCCACGCCAGGAACCGCCAGAACCACGCCCGCCTCCCCGAGTGGTGTCTCATGCCCCAGCGTACCCGGCCCGGGTCACTCCGGTGCCGTCTCCCGGTCGCGCCCCATCAGGTACAGCTCCAGGATCTGCACCGCCGCCGCCTCGTCCTCATCGGAGGCACCCAGGGCGCGGGCGCGGCGGGTGGTAAAGCGCTCGTCCTGGTACTCGACCCGGTAGCCCTTCTCGGCGAGGATTCTCCCGAAGGCGCGCACCCGGTCCGCCGAGGGGCTGTGCGCCCCGTCCGTGCGCAGCGGGAGGCCCAGGAGCAGCAGCCCCGCGCCCGTCTCCTCGACCTTGAGCCGCACCGCCTTGAGGTCCAGCGGCAGCCTCTTCCGGTCCACGCTGCCCCGCCCGAAGGCCAGCCGCCCCGTGCTCACCGCGAAGCCGATGCGGCTCTTGCTCACGTCGAGCGCGAGGACGACGGGGGCGGGGGCGGGGGCGGCGGGCGGGTCGGTCATGGGGGCGAGTGTAGCGAAGGGGGGAGGCTTCTCGGGTAGGCTGGCCCCCATGACGGCCCACCCTGTGATCCTCGCCCAGACCCGTGCGGGCGTGCGCACCCTCACCCTCAATCGCCCGGAGCGTCTCAACGCGGCGAACGACGCCCTGCTCCTCACCCTGACCGAAGAGCTGAAGCGCGCAGGCGCCGACCCCGCCGTCCGGGTCGTGGTGATCACGGGGGCGGGGCGGGGCTTTTGCGCCGGGCAGGACCTCGGGGACGTGTCGGGGCGGGACATGACCTTTACCGAGCACCTGCGGGCGACCTACAACCCCTTGATTCGCACCATCCGCACGCTCGGCAAACCCGTGGTCACGGCGGTGAACGGGGTGGCGGCGGGGGCGGGGGCGAGCCTCGCGCTTTCCGGCGACGTCCGGCTGTGGGCGGGGTCGGCCAGCCTGATCGAGGTCTTTTCCAACATCGCCCTCGTGCCGGACTCGGGGAGCACCTGGTTTCTCCCGCGTCTCGTGGGCTACCACCGCGCCTTCGAGCTGATGGCCCTCGCTGAACGGGTGGGACCGGAGGACGGGCTGCGGCTGGGCCTGTGCGAGCACGTCTACCCCGACGAGACTTTCGCCGACGAGGTGCAGGCCTACGCCGAGCGGCTGGCGGCGCGGCCCGCCCACGCCCTGGGGCTCACCAAGCAGGCGCTCAACTTCGCGCTGAACAGCACCCTGGAAGAAGCGCTCGACCGGGAAGCCGAACTTCAGCAGCTCGCCGGGGACCACTGGGAGCACGAGGAGGGCGTGCGCGCCTTCAAGGAGAAGCGGGCGCCGGACTTCGTGCGGGAGGGGTGAGGCGCCCCGTCCTTTTCCCCTGCACCCGAGGAGCCGCCGGGGAGGGCGGCGGAGGCCCCTCGCTACGTCGTGGTCTTGTTGATCAGGCGGTCGCAGGGGGCGGATGGCGCCTGCCCCCTCGCCCTTCCCATACCCGCGTGCAGAGGTTGACAACCTCTGCATACCACGCTATTTTTCTCCTATCACCGCCCGAGAGGCGGCTTTTTTATTGTCCCGACTGTCCGGCTGAGGTTGGCATCTGAAGCCGCAGGGTTCCTTTCAGAGAAGAGGAAAGGCCCGGCTTTGCTCGGCGTCCTACCCTTCCCGGGGCAACCGCTCCGACCCAACCCACGTCTGGGGGAGACGGAGCCCGCCTGAGGGTGGCTGGCGCTGTGCCGAGGTCGGCATGAAAAACGCCGCCCAGCCGGGTGGCGAGGCGGCGCGTTGGGGCAGATGGTCCGGCGCGGGTCAGTTGCCGCCGTTTTCCTGGGGCGTGGACTCAGGGGTGCCGCCGACCTCGGCGGGGTTGTTCTCCAGGCCGCCCTCGCCGGTGGTGGCGGGGTTGCTGTCCACGACCTCGCCGGGGTTGGTCAGGCCCGCGCCCTGGGTGGGGGCGAAGGAGTTCACGTCGTCCGCCGTGCCCTCGGCGCGCGCCACATCCGAGCCCGAGTCGCCCGTCGGGGCCACCGTGGCGCCCGTGCCGGTCTGCTCGGCGACCGAGCGGGTGTCGGGAGTGCCGTTGGATTCACTGTCGCCGTCGCCCGCCGCGCCCGTGGCCCCGGGGGTCCGGTTGCCCGACGCCTGCCCCGCCGTGCCCTCCGGGGTGCCGTTGGGCGCCGTGCCCTGGTCGCCCACCTCTCCGGCCTCGGCGCCCTGCCCGCCCCCGCCCCCGGTGGCCGCCGTGCCCGAAGCGCCGTTCGCGGTGCCCTGCCCACCGCCCTGGGTGCCCTGGCCCGTGGCCTGTGCGCCGCTCCCCTCACCCTGGGCGGCCTGCTCGCTTCCGCCGCCAGTTTCGCCGGAGGTGGCGCCCTCGCCGCCCCCCTGCGTGGCCCCGGCTCCACCGCCCGCGGCCCCGGCGCTCTGGGGGTTCCCCGTACCGCCGCCGCCCTCGGTGCCCGCCTCGCCCGCCGTCTCTCCGGCAGGGGCGGCGATGGTGCCCTCGCCGGAGGGGGCTGCCGCGCCCTGCGCTCCTCCCAGGCGCGGCAGGATGATGAGCATCGCCACCCCCAGGATCAGGCCGAGCGTCACGCCCAGCGCCCACGACATCACGTCGCCCGCCACCCATCGATTCGTCCTCGTTCGCTTCATATCCGTCAGCATACGCCGCGTCCCTGGGGACGTTTCTCTCCCAGGAAGCCCAGGCGCTCACCAAACCTCCAGGGACTTAGAGGGCGCGCAGCCGGTCCCCCGCCCGCTCCGCCGCCGCGATCACCCGCGCGTCCGGGTCGTCCCCGGCAGCCTCCAAAGCGTCGAGCGCCGCGTCCGTGGCGGGTCTGCTGCCCAGGGCGCGGCAGGCGGCCTCGTGCACGCGCCACCGGGGGTCGTGGCAGAGGGTCAGCAGCACGTCCTCCGCCCCCGGGCCGCCGCGATCATGGTGGGCTAGACCTTCTTCGCGAGCCCCACGCTGACGCCCCACGCTGACCAGGGATCGCAGGGGCCTCACCCGGCCCCAGTCGTCCTGCACGAGGACACTCCTCCTCTCCCGGGTCACGCCGACGCGCGCCTCCAGCGTCGGCGCTGAGCGCAGGGTCTGCCTCTGCGCCCCGAACTCTGAATCAGAGCAGGGCGTCCGGCGGGGCATCCCGGCCCTCCTCCTCCGGCCACCACTGCAACCGGGCGAGGTCGCAGCGTCCGGCCTCGTCGAAGGTGATCCCCTCGGCCTCCAGCAGGCGCTCCTGCACGTCGCCAAAACCCAGTTTGTGCGTGCTCACGCGGCCCTGGGCGTTGATCACCCGCTGCCAGGGAAGCGCCTCCTCGCCCGTCTGGGCCTTTCCCGCGAGGCTGCCCAGGACGAAACCCGCCAGCCGCGCCCCCCCCGGCCCGGGTCGCCCCGCCAGGAGCGCGAGTTGCCCGTACGTCATCACCCGTCCCGGCGGAATGCGGGCCACGAGCGCGAGGACCCGCTGATGGAAGCTCGCCTCCGTCACCTCGCCCGGCACGTCACTCGCCACGGGGCGGCCCCCACATCGCGTCCTCGTCGGGAAGGGGGAAGCCGGAGCACTTCAGGGCGAGCAGAATCTGCCCCCGGTGGTGCGCGTCGTGGATGAGCATGTGGGTGACGAACTGCGCGGCGCTGGGGTGGGAGAGATTCCCGGTGCCTTCCGGGTTAATCGCCGTCTCCAGCGTCGTTCCCCACACCGCCCGCAAGACCTGGGCCGCCCGGCCCGGGTCCTCCTGGGCGACAAAGGCGTCCTGCCGCGTGTCGTCGTAGAGGATGGGGAGGGGCTCGGCGGCGCCCGCGTCCAGTGGCGAGAGCCATCCCTTCGTCACGCCCGCCATGTGCGCGAGGTGCTGCGCCACGGTCATCCCGCCGCCCGGCGTCACAGCCCGCATCATCTCGGGGGTGAGGTGCACGCACAGCACGTCGTTGACTCGAACGTTGCCTCCTACCGCCTGCACCGTCGCCCCCGCCAGTTCCCCGGCCATCGCATTTGGCATGGGCCCAGCCTACCCGCCAAAGCCGACAGGACGTGTCGTATCCGGCCCTTACCCCACCAGCATTCCGGCGAGGGTGCCGCTGAGGAGATTCGCCAGCGTGCCCGCCGCGACCGCCCGCAGGCCGAGCCCAGCGATGTCGGTGCGGCGCGAGGGCGCGATGCCCCCCAGGCCGCCGAGCAGGATGGCGAGGCTCGACAGGTTGGCGAAGCCGCACAGGGCGAAGGTGATGATCGCCTCGACCTTGGGTGAGAGCCCGCCTTCCCTGAGCACCTGCGCGAACTCGACGAAGGCCACGAACTCGTTCGTGACGAGTTTTTGCCCGATGAAGCTCCCCGCTGTCGGTGCGCTCTCCCACGGCACCCCCATCACGAAGGCGAGCGGCGCGAAGACCCACCCCAGCAGGCCCTGGAGGCTCAGGTCCGGCGCCCCGAAGAGCCCGCCCACCCAGCCGAAGAGGGCGTTCAGCAGCGCGATCAGCCCGATAAAGGCGATCAGCATGGCGCCCACGTTCAGGGCCAGCCGCAACCCGTCGCCCGCCCCGCGCGCCGCCGCGTCGATGACGTTGACGGGCCTCCCCTCCGGGTCGTCGGGGACCTCGCCCCGGTAGTCCTGCGGGGTGTCGCGCTCGGGCAGGATCAACTTCGCCATCAGGAGGCCCGCCGGGGCCGCCATGAACGACGCCGCGATGAGGTAGTCGAGCCGCCCCCCCAGCAGCGAGTAGCCCACGAGCCCGCCCCCCGCCACGCTGGCGAGCCCGCCCACCATGACCGCGAACAGCTCCGAGCGGGTCATGCCCCCGATAAAGGGCCGCACGACGAGGGGCGCCTCAGTCTGCCCCACGAAGACGTTCGCGGTCGCCGACAGGCTCTCGCCCCGGCTGGTGCCCAGCAGTCGGCTCAGCCCGCCGCCGAGCACCCGCACGACCGCCTGCATCACCCCGAGGTGGTAGAGCACCGCGATCAAGGCGCTGAAAAACACGATGATCGGCAGCACGTTGAAGGCGAAGACGAAGCCCACCCCCTCCAGCGCCCCGTTCGTCAGGTTCCCGAACACGAAGTTGATCCCCTGCTGGGCGTTGTTCACCACCGCCTGCACCCCCGCCGACACCGCGTCGAGGGCCTGACGCCCCAGCGGCCAGCGCAGCACCGTCAAGGCGAAGGCGACTTGCAGGGCCAGCGCCAGCCCCACCGTCCGCCAGTTCACCGCCCGGCGGTCCGCGCTGAGCGCCAGCGCCAGCCCCAGCAGCACGGCCACGCCGCCTACCCCCCACAGCAGGTCTGCCATGCGCCCACCGTAAGCGCCCGGGCTCCGCGCCGGGTGAACCCCCTGTGAAGCGGCGTCCCCTCAGCCCAGCCCTCAGCCCAGCGGGGCCGCCTCTACCCGCACCTCGCCCGGACGAGGCCCGAAGCGCAGCGGCGCGTGGCCGGGCACGGCCTTCGCGGCGAACTCACCCAGCCCCAGGCGGTCGGGCGCCTCCAGGTGGTAGCGGAAGTTCCACAGGTAGTGCTGCACCACCCGCTCGGGCAGGCCCAATTTGGCCGCGTGCCGCCGCGCCACGTCCGCGAGGTGCCCCAGCCCCTCCCGCCGCGCCTCCCGCATCGCCTGCACGAGGGGGGTGGGGGGCGGCGCGTCCTTGCGGTACGCCCAGACCGCGAACACGAAGGGGTGCCCGGTGAGGCGAAACCACTCCTCGGCGAGGTCGGTGACCGTGACCCCGCGCGCCGTGTGGGGCAGGCCAGTCATCGTCGTCTCCGGGGTCAGCGGCCCCACCACCCGGTACCACTCGCGCAGGGCGCTGTCCCCGATCCGCAGCACCCCGTCGTAGCCCGCGGCGAGCAGGTCCTCCGCCTCCCCCTCCGCCCGCTCCAGGGTGGGGCTTAGGCCCCGCGCCGCCAGCAGCACCTCCAGCAGCGCCACGCTCATCGCGCTCTGCCGGGTCAGCGCCACCCGCCGCAGGGCAGGCAGCGGCACCGTGTGGAAGAGGTTCACCGAGTACACCGGCCCCAGCACGCTCACCGAGAAGTCCGGCAGCGCCTCCAGCCGGTCCGCGTGCCGGATGAACTCCACCGCGCTGATGTTGGCGATGTCCACCCGCCCCTCCAGAAGCGCGGCGTTCATCTCGGTCGGCACGCCCGTCACCGCCGTCACGCCCGGCGGCAGCACGAGCGAGTCGAGGATGGGGGCGACGTTGGTGTAGTGAATCCAGCCGGCGCGGTAGGTCATAGGGGGTGCTCCGCACGGTCAGTGGTCGGTGGGAAGTGGTGAGTGGGAAAAGCACGGCCAAAGCAGAGCGCAGATGCCAAAGCCTCCACTAACCACTGACCACTTCCCACTGACCCTCTCACGGCACCACCTGCACGCTCACCGCCCGCCACTCCCCCTCCCGCCGCGCGTATACCCGCAGGAAGCTCTGCACCCGCTCGCCGTTCGCGTACAGGGTCCCGCGCGTGACCGCCGCGTCGCCGAACACGCGGGCCGCGTGGCGCTCGAACATCAGGGCCGCGTCGGGGTTGCGGGGCATCTGGGCGAGCAACTCGGCCCTGAAGACCACCCGCCCGTCCGGGAAGAAGGCCAGCCAGTCGTCGGCGAGGATGCGCTCCAGGGCAGAGGCGTCCTTGCGGTGGTAGGCCGCGTTCCAGGCATCGTCTAAGCTCAACACGTCGTCGAGGGCGCTCAGTCCGCCGCCTCCGCAGGGGAGCGCGGGAAGACTTCGAGTTCGTTGTAGTAGGCGTCGCGCAGCACGGGAAGGCGTCCGGCCCGCCGGATCATCTTCACCATGCCCGCTTGAGAAAGCGCCATCGGGGAGGTCGCCCCCGCCGCGTGCGCGATGTGCTCCTCACCTATGGTGCCGTCGATGTCGGAGACGCCCCAGTCGAGGCTGACCTGGGTGAGTTCGGAGCCGATCATCACCCAGTAGCCCTTGACGTGCGGGAAGTTGTCGAGGTAGAGCCGGGCGACGGCGAGGTTCCGCAGGTCGTCCAGCCCGGTCGTGAAGTCCGTCTTGCCGAGATTCTGTGCCAGCGTGTTCCCGAGCGGCTGGAAGGCGAGCGGGATGAAGGCGTGGAAGCCCCCCGTCTCGTCCTGCAACTCGCGCAGGCGGTGCATGTGGTCCAGCCGCTCCTCCAGCGTCTCGATGTGGCCGTAGAGCATCGTCGCGTTCGTCCGCATCCCCAGCGAGTGCGCCTCGCGGTGAATCTGGAGCCACTTCTCGGCCTTGACCTTGTTCCTCGCGACCTGCCGCCGCACCCGGTCGGCGAAGATCTCCGCCCCGCCCCCCGGCATCGCGCTCAACCCCGCCGCCTGCAACTCGCGCAGGACCTCCAGGGTGGGCTTCTTGCTGATCTTGCTCAGGTGCTCGATTTCGGCGGCGGTGAACGCCTTGACCTGAAGCTCGGGGAACGCCTCGCGGAGCCGCCGCACCATCTGCGGGTAATACTCCCACCTGTGGTTGGGGTGGTGGCCGCTGCTCATGTGCAGCTCGGTGATGCCGGGGAGGTAACGGCGCCTGACCTGCTCGACCACCTCGTCGGGCGAGTAGTCCCAGGCGCGATCCTCGCCCTTGTGGGCGGCGAAGGCGCAGAAGGTGCAGCCGACGTAGCAGATGTTGGTGAACTCCAGGCGCATGGAGTGGACGAAATACACCTTGTCGCCGTGCAGCCGCTCCTTTTGCAGGTTCGCCAGCCGCATCAGGGCGCTCAGGTCGCGGGTGTGGTACAGGCTCAGTCCCTCGGCGAAGGTCAGGCGTTCGCCCGCCTCCACCTTCTGTGCGATGGGGACGAGCCGGGGGTCGCGCAACCACTTCATGAGGGGCAGGATACGCCCGGGGCAGGTGGGGAAGTGTCCCGGGAAGGGAAGGGAGGCCCGCGCTGTCCCCGGGTTGCTCTCGACTTGGTTAAGCTGGAAGCACCATGCCTGAGCGCATCGTCATCGACCCCAACATCTGCAATGGCCGCCTGGCGGTGCGCGGCACCCGGATCGCGGCGCAGACGGTGCTGGAGTTCCTCGCGGCGGGGGACGGCATCGAGGACATGCTGGCGTGTCTGGAGTATGGGGCGCGGGTCCTGTCTCACCGCTTCACCCTGGAACGAATTGCCTGAATGCTTCCACGCCCTCAGCCAGGAGGCTTCCTTCTGGACGAGAACCTTTCGCCCAAAATGCGGGCGCGACTTGGGGAAGGGGTGAAGGTGGTTCACGCCCGCGACCTTAGGCCAAACCCAACTGACCGCAAACTCTGGACCTTTGCCGAGGAGCACAGCCTGGTCATCGTGACCAAAGATGCCGATTTCACAGATCGCATCCTGCTCACGGACGCGCCCCCTCCCTGGGTCGTGCAATTGCGCTGCGGCAACCTCCGCGCACGCGCGCTGCTTGAGTTTCTGGAGCGGCAGTGGCCTCAGATCCTGATCCTTCTGCCTGAGCATCGGCTCGTCCTGGTTCACCTCGACCACATTCAGGCGCTGGGTTAAGAGCGTTCCGCCGGGCCTCTACCTCCTACAGTTTGACTTTTCGGCCCTCGTCAACCTGGCCCGCCCCTTCCTCCCTCTGCTCCCCCCGCCCCGTCTGGCCCTGATACGCGCGGCTGCCCAGCCAGTAGCGCGTCCCCCAGCGGTAGACGAGCAGGGCGACGGGACTGGCGAGGAAGGCGCCCAGCGCCCCGCCGACCGACAGACCGATCAAGACGGCGACCATCAGGGCCGAGGGGGGAATCTGGATGGTCCGGCCCATGATCACCGGGCTGAGCAGATTGCCGCCGACCTGATTGAGGATGAAGTACAGCACCGCCACCAGCACCACCGCCGTCGTGCCCAGGGGGATCGCCTGGAGCAGCGCCGGGACCACCGCGATCAGGATGCCCACGTAGGGCACGAGCCACATCGCCGCCGTAAAGAGGCCCAGCACCAGCGGGGTGGGGACCTTGAGCAGGAACAGCCCCGCCGCGGCCAGCGCCCCGACACTCAGGCCGACCAGGAGGTTGCCCCGGATGGCCCGACCGAACGACACGCTCACGTCCTCGGAAAACCGCTCCACGCCGGGCTGCCAGTCGCGCGGGAAGACCGCGAGCAGGCCCCGGCCCACCCGGCGGTAGTCGAGGGCGAAGTACAGCGTCAGGGTGAGCAGCAGCCCGGCCCGGCCCAGCCAGTTCAGCCAGTTCGTCAGCACGGCGGTGCTGGAGGAGAGCAGGCGGTCGAGCAGCGGCCCCACGTCGCGGGCGATCTCCTGGGCGCGAGTCTGGACGTACTCGGCGAAGCGGTACTGGAGCTGGTCGATGCCGGGGTCGGGGTTGGGGTTGTCCAGCGTCCGTTCGAGGAGTTCGGTTACCCGGTCGGCGATGGCGGGGAGGCTCACGATGAAGCTGTTGACCTGGCCCGCCAGGCGCCAGAAGAGCAGGACCACGGCGGCGAGCACGAGCAGGGTGAGCAGCAGCACGCCCCAGCCCCGGGCCAGGCCGCGCCGCTCCAGCCAGGTCAGCGCGGGGTTGGCGAGGTAGGCCAGGCCGTAGGCGAGGGCGACCGTGACGAGGACGCCCGAGAGGCTGCGGACCAGGAGAAAGGCCAGCACAAGGAGCCCCAGGTAGCACAGCAGCCGCACCTGCGGCCTCGTCCACAACTCCGCCAGAAACTGCGGCACGGTTCGGTTCGGGTTCATGGCTTCTCCTCGCGGTGGGGTGGGAAGGCCTCCCCAGACACTAGAACACTTGCCGGGACGAAGACGAGCCTTCGGGGGCCGCGCCTGGAGGCTGGCGACGGGCGACCCTTGCCCGGCCCTCCCACCGCGCTACCCTGTCCCCCGTATGCCTGACCCCCTGACCACGCTGGACATCGAGAAACTCGTCGCCGGAGGGCTGGGGTTGACCCGGGACGACTCCGGCGTGGTGCTCGTGCGCGGCGCGCTGCCGGGCGAGCGGGTGCGCGCCTCCGTGCGGGCCGGGCGGGGCGTGCGCCAGGGCGTGACCCGCGAAGTGCTGCGCGAGAGCCCCGACCGGGTGGAGGCCCTGGGGCTCCCTACCGCGGACCTCGCCCACGCCTCCTACGCCGCCCAGCTCCGCTTCAAGCGCGGCTTCGTGGAGGAGGCCCTCGCGCGCATCGCCAAGCTGCGCGCCCCCGTGGGCGAGACGGTGCCCAGCCCGCGCGAGTGGGCGTATCGCAACACCACCCAGTACCTCGTCACGCCGCAGGGCCTGGCGTACCGGGAGAGAAGGGGCAAGGAGCCCCAGGTCGTCGGGCAGGATCCCCTCGTCATGGAGGCGATCCAGGCTGTGATGGACCGCCTTGACCCGGGGCGCCTCAACCCGGCGACGGAGGTGGCCTTCCGCGCGAGCCGCCTGACCGGGGAGGTCGTCGCCGCCTTGATCGGGCCGGGGGAGCCGCGGGTCTTCCTGCGCGCGTCCGATCACCTGATGGACGCCGGGGTGGTCGGCGTGAGCCTCGCCCAGCCTTCCGAGCGTCGCTTCGGGGCGGGGGTGCGGTTGATCGCGGGGGAGGGCGAGATTCGGGAGCAGTTCGGGCGGGTGCAGGTCAGCGTGTCCGCGACGGGCTTCGCGCAGGTAAACCCGGAGGCGGCGGGGCTGGTGTACCTCCGCGCGGCGGAGCTGGCCGGGAAGGGCACGCACGCGGTGGACCTCTACGGCGGGGCCGGGGCCATCGGGCGGCACCTCGCGCCGAGTTTTACGCGGGTCACCGTGCTCGACACCGCCCCCGAGGCCCTGTCGCGCGGGCGGCAGGACGTGGCGGAAAGCGGGGGGGGCAACGTGACCTTCCGGGCGGGGGACGCGGCGCGGCTTGCCGACCTCGGCACCGACGTGATCGTGGTGGACCCGCCGCGCGCGGGGCTCGACGAGGGCTCGCGCGGGCACATCCACGCGAGCACCGCCGACCGCCTCGTGTACGTGAGCTGCGACCCCGCCACCTGGGCGCGCGACGTGGGCGACCTCACCCGGCGGGGGTGGAAGCTCGGCTCCGTGACCCCGCACGACTTCTATCCCCAGACGAGCCACGTGGAAATCCTGAGCGTGCTCGAACGTTAGAGCACCGGACAGAAGAAGGGAGGTACCCCGACCTGGAGACTGGCGCAGCAGAGCCAAGCGAGGTGCCTCGCTGGGTTTTCTCCGATGTTTTTTTGGGTTGGTATGACCTTATCTCTGTCGCTTGGAGGACCTGCTAAAACGGTGGACAGAAGCAGCCTTGTCACCCTGAGCGTGAGCGAAGGGTCTCGCACGCCACGTCGGGATGCATCGCTCGCGCCTGGCATGGCAGCACTCCTGTGTCGAACGCTCTGGAGCGGTACTCGGTGACGTGGCCGCGTGGGGTCGGGCGTCCCTTCTACCCCGCACGGCCCTGCTCCGGAGCCCTTCTGGCCGTCTGTCCCGGACGTTCATGTGCCGCCGTCCTCCCCGCGTTAGCCTTCCTCCGTGAAGCGTGCTGCTCCCCTCCTCCTCGCCGCGCTGCTGTGCGGCTGTCAGGACCGCGAGGCGCGCGCGGAGAACGCCCGGCTTCAGGAGCGGGTGACCCGGCTGGAGGCCCAGGTCGCGGCGCTGCGGCGGGAGACGCGTGCGGAGGACCCGGCCCAGGCGGGGGAGGTCGTCTTGCGCGCCGCCGCCCAGAACTGCGCGAACGACCTCGCCCGCTTTCTGGAGACGACCCGGCAGGGCGGGGGCACCTACCCCCCGGCGCGGCTCGTGACCCTGCCCGACTCGTGCGTGGACCTGCGGGTGAACTGGCGCCAGCTCGGCGCGGACGCCTACGCCTTCGACGTGGCCGACCCGGGGGGGCGCACCCTCGCCACGGGCCGTTCGCCCTGACTCCCACCCGGCGACCCTGCTAGGCTCCTGGGATGCTGGACGCTTTGGTGGTGGGCGGCGGGCTCGCGGGTCTGACGGCGGCGCGGGTCCTGACCCGGGCGGGGCGCCGCGTGCGCGTGCTGGAGGCGGCGGACGCGGTGGGCGGGCGCGTGCGCTCCCGGGCGGTGGAGGGCTTCACCCTGGAGGCCGGGTATCAGGTCCTCTTCCCCGCCTACCCGGCGGTGATCCGGCACCTCGACCTGAGCGCGCTCGACCTCGTGCCCATCCCGCCCGCCGCCGTCATCCGCCGGGGAGCGCACTCGGACGTGGTGGGCGACCCCCTGCGCGACCCCGGCGGGTTGCCGAGCACCCTGACGACTCCGGTGTTGCCCCTCGCGGACAAGCTGCGGGTGGCGCGGCTCGCGGCCCGGCTGCGCGCCCCCGCCCCCCACACCCTGCTGGGCGGCCCGGACGAGACGACCGAGAGCTACCTCCGGCGCCAGGGCTTCACCGAGGCGACCCTCGACCGCTTCTTCCGCCCCTTCTTCGGCGGCATCTTCCTGCGGCGGGACCTGCACACGAGCGCGCGGCTCTTCCGCTACTACTTCCGGATGCTGATGGACGGCGGCGTGGCCCTGCCCCGGGCGGGCATCGGCGCCCTCTCCGATCAGCTTGCGGGGGGCGTGGAGGTGACGACGGGCGTGCGGGTCACCCGGCTCGTCCCGCAGACGGGCGGGCACGTGTCCGCCGCGACCTCCGCCGGGGACATCGAGGCGCGGCACGTCATCGTCGCCACCGACCCCGACACGGCGCAGGCCCTCCTCGGGGAGCCCGTCTCGCGCGGGAGCCTCGGCAGCACGTACCTGTACTACGCCTCGTCCGTGCAGCTCGACCGCCAGCCCCGCCTCCTCCTGAACGCGGAGGGCGGGCTGATCAACAATGCCCAGTGGCTGAGCAACGCGATTCCCGGTCGGGCGCCGGAGGGCCAGCACCTCCTCGCCGTGACCGTGCTCGGCCTGCCCGACCTCGACGACGCCTCGCTCGACGCCCGGGTGCGCGGGGAACTCGGGCGGTGGTACGGGGCGGAGGCGAGCCACCTGCGTACCCTCCACGTCGAGCGCATCCCGCACGCCCAGTACCCGCAGCCGCCGGGGTACGCCGCCACCCTCGCCGGGCACGCCACCCGCCTTCCCGGCGTGCTGCTGGCCTCGGAGGTCACCTCGTCGAGCAGCATCCAGGGCGCGATGGAGAGCGGGGAGAAGGCCGCCGCCATCCTCCTCGGCGACCTGGCGGGGATGAGCCGCCCGAGGGGGGCGTGAGCGCGGACCTATCCTGTCCCCTATGACCGCCCACCTCGACCACCTCGTCGTCGCCGCCCGCACGCTCGAAGAGGGCCGGGCGTGGCTGGAGGGACGCCTGAACGTGCCCACGCAGCCGGGCGGCGAACACGAGCGGTTCGGCACCCACAATGTGCTGCTCTCCCTCGGTGGCGCGGCGTATCTGGAGGTCATCGCCGTCAACCCGCAGGCGCCCGCGCCGGGCCGCCCGCGCTGGTTCGGCCTGGACACCCCCGAGCTGCGCGGGCGGCTGGAGGACGGTCCCCTCCTCATCCACTGGGTCGCGCGGGTGCCCGACATGAACGGCCCCGACCTCCCGACCTTCGGAGAACCGCTTGACCTCTCGCGTGGCGAGAACCGCTGGACGCTGACGGTGCCGGGAGACGGCTCGCTTCCCGGCGGAGGCGTGCGCCCCAGCCTGATTCGCTGGCACACGCCGCCCCCGCCTGGCCGCCTGCCCGACGCGGGGGTCCGCCTCCTCACCCTGCGCCTGGGCACGCCTGACCCGGACGGGCTCCGCGCCGTGCTGGACGCCTTGGAGTTCGTGGGCGAGGTCGAGGTCTACGAGGCCCCCCAGCCCGAGCTTCAGGCGATGCTGGAGACGCCGGAAGGGCCGGTCACGCTGTGAGGGGTCACCAGCGGGACGGGGGCAGGGACGATCCGACCTGACCCGCCCGCGCCGGTCGCCTGCGGTGCAGCAGCGCCGCCGCCAGAAGACCCGCCAGGAAGCCGAAAAGGTGCGCCTCCCAGGAGATCAGCGGGTTCGATGGCAGCACCCCCCAGATCGCCCCGCCGTACAGGAACACCGCGACGAGTGCGATGACCACCGCGCCGGGCGTCCGCTCCCACCACCCCACCCCGATCAGGTAGGCGAGGTAACCGAACACGAGCGCCGAGGCCCCCAGGTGTAGGCTGCCCCCTCGCCCCAGCAGCCACACCAGGAACCCGCCCACGACGACGATCACCAGCGTCGCCCCCAGGAAGCGCCATGCGCCGCGCAGCGCACTCATGAAGGCGAGGACGGCCAGCGGCACGGTGTTGGCGATCAGGTGCCCGAATCCGCCGTGCAAGAAGGGCGCGGTGAGCACGTTCGTCACGCTGCCCGGGTCGCGCGGGAGGATGCCGTACCCGTCGAGCGCCCCGCCGAACGCGAACTGGTCGAGGATCTCCTGCGCCCACACCCCGCCCACGAGCAGCAGGGTCAGCACGGCGGCCAGGACGGGTTGCGAGCCCCGGCGCGGTCGGTCGGGGCCCGGACGGCGGGAGGGGGAGGCGCGCACCGCTCCAGTCTGACCCAAAAGGAGGAGGGCCACCGGGACCGTTCCCCCAGTGGCCCTCTCGCCCCTGTCCTTAGCCCGCGACCTTGCCCTTCAGAGCCCCCTTCTCCTGCAAGTATTCGGCGATCTGCACGGCGTTCAGCGCCGCCCCCTTGAGGAGCTGGTCGCCCGCCACGAAGAGGTCGAGCCCCCCGTCGAACACCAGCGAGGAGCGGATGCGCCCGACCTCCACGTCGTACTTGCCGCTGGCCGTGAGGGGCATGGGATAGAGCCTCGCCGATGGATCGTCGCGCACCTCGACGCCCGCCGCCTGACGCAGCAGCTCGCGCGCCTCATCCGGGGTGGCGGGCCGTTCGAGTTCGAGGGTGATTGCCTCGGAGTGCGTGCGCAGGGTGGGGATGCGGACCGCCGTGCAACTGACCCGGATGGAGTCGTCGCCGATGATCTTGCGCGTCTCCCAGGCGACCTTCATCTCCTCTTTCGTGTAGCCGTTGTCCTGGAAGGCGTCGATGTGCGGGATAACGTTGAAGGGGATCGGGTGCGCGAAGACCTCCGCCTCCGCAGGCTGGGCGTGCAGGACCCGGTGCGTCTGGGTCAGCAGCTCCTCGATGCCCTTTTGCCCCGCGCCGCTCGTCGCCTGATAGGTGGAGACGATCATGCGCTTCACGCCGTAAGCCCGGTGCAGCGGCGCCACCGCGACCACCGCGACCGCCGTTGTGCAGTTGGGGTTGGCGATGATGCCCTTGTGGCCCAGGGCCGCCTCGCCGTTCACCTCGGGCACGACGAGGGGCACTTCCGGGTCGTAGCGGAAGGCGCTGGAGTTGTCGATGACGACTGCGCCGCCCGCCACCCACGCCGGAGCCAACGCCTTGCTGATCGAACCCCCCGCCGACGCGAGGATCAGGTCGGCGTCGATGGCCCCCTCGGGCGTGACGCGCACCGTCAGCTCCTGGCCGTTAAAAGGCAGGGTCGTCCCCGCCGAGCGCGGGCTGGCGTAGAGCTGCAATTCGCCCAGTTGAAGCGTGCTGCTCTCCAGCACCCGCAAGAGTTCGTGTCCGACCGCTCCCGTCGCCCCCACAATCGCTACGCGCATCTCACGCCTCCTCGAAAATTGGTCCCTAAGACTGTTTCCTCAAGAAAAAGGCCGCCACGCGGTGTGCGGGCGGCTGTCCAAGCACTCCGCCCTCACGGAGTGGTGGTCGTGTGGCGGCGCATGGGGGCAAGGTAACGGGCGCGGGGCGGGGGGTCAAGGGGGCTGGGCTAGGGCGCATGGTCCTGCGGGAGGTCGCCACTTTGCGTTGCCGCAACGAAGTTCTGCCAGAAGTCCGGGGCATAGACGCTCTCCCGGTTCAGGCCGAGGACCCGCCCGACCCGCAGGAAGCGGGCCCGTTCGTCGGCGTCCAGCCACAGCCGGGCTTCCATCTCGTTCAGGCCTGGAGTCCCAAACGCCATCTCCCGCTCGCCGACGGCAAACAAGTGTTCGACACGCTGTACCCCGTCGGCGGGGCCGGTCGTAGACCTTCCAGCAGCCGGGCGACCTCCGCCTCGCACCGGGCATCTTCCTCTGCTGTTCGGCAGGGCTGAACCTTTCAGGAGTGCTGACCGGAGATCATCTCTTCTTCCGCAGGAACGATAGCCACCCCGCACGCTCGGGGCTTTGCGCGGGGGCGAAGTCGGTGATCTTGATCTCGGCTTCGGGGTGGGGGGCGGGGGCCCAGTCTCCGGCCTCGCTGGCAATCATTCCGCCGAAGCGACCGGCGGCGTAAAGGGCGTGGGTTCGCTCCTGCTCCTGGGTAAGCGCGCGGGGGTCGGCGAGGGCTTCGAGCATGGCCTGGAGGGTGTCGTCCTCGCAACTCCAGCATCCGCGCGAGAAGGTGGCTTCCTTGCCGTAAATCCGAATCCTGACGGGCATGACTGGCTCCGGGCCGGACAGGCTGACTCTCCCCGTCCGGGCTTGTGGGTTGGGGTGACCCGGCCAGGATAGCGCGTGTGCCCCCGCGGGGCCCGGTTGGAAGGACACCTTGTCTGTTTCGGGGTTACTTCGGCTCGCCCAGACGGCGCTCGTTGCCCGCCTGGAGGCGGCGGATGTTCTCGCGGTGCTGCCACACGAGCAGGGCGGTGAGCGCCGTGACGACCCCCGTGAGCCACGCGGGCTGACCGGTGACCACGGCGAGGAGGACGGCGGTGACGGCGCCGAGGACGCTTCCGGCGGAGACGAAGCGGGTGAGAAACATGCTCGACAGCCCGATCACCAGGATGCCCAGGCCCAGCACGGGCGCGGCGGCGGTGATCACGCCGAAGCTGGTGGCGACTCCCTTGCCGCCCCGCCAGCCCAGGAAGGGGCTGAAGTTGTGCCCGAGGACGGCGGCGACCCCGCAGAGTGTGGCGGCGAAGGGGCCCAGGCCCAGCGCGCCCCCCAGCCACACGGCCAGCGCCCCCTTGAGGATGTCGAAGAGGGCGACGAACAGCGCCGGGCCCGCGCCGAGGGCGCGCAAGACGTTCGTGGCGCCGCTGTTGCCGCTGCCGACCTGGCGGATGTCCACCCCGCGCGCCCGGGCCACCCACGCGGCGGCGGGGAGCGAACCGAGCAGGTACGAGAGGGCCAGGGCGAGGACGGTGGTCAGGATCACGGCCCCGATTGTACGCGGGGCCCGCGGACTCTGAAGGAAGGCCCGGGGCCTTTGTCACGTGCGCGCCCGGACCGGGCCGCTAGGGTGGCCTCGTGCCCACGCCCCGCCCGCCCGCCGCCGCCGAGCGGCTCGCCGCCCTGCACGCGTACCTCAGCCTCGACCCCCTGTCCGGGGAGGCCTTCGACCGGATTCTGGCCCTGACCGCGCAGGTGCTCGACGCGCCCTGCGCCGTCGTCAACCTCGTGGGCGAGGACTGGCAGTTCACGGTGGCGAGCCACGGCGCCCCCCTCACCGGGCTGGTCCTGCCCCGTGAGGAGGTGCCCTGCTCGCTGACGGTGCTCGGGCAGGGGGTGGTGGTCATCGAGGACCTTGCCGCCGACCCGCGCTTTGCCCACCACCCCGAGGTCGGGCCGGACTCCCCGGTGGGCGTGCGGATGTACGCGGGCGCCCCGCTTGTCACCGCCGGGGGGCAGGCGGTCGGGACCCTGTGCGTGTTCGACACCCGCGTGCGCGGGCTGGAGGGACGCGAGCGTCAGGTGCTGCGCACGCTCGCCGCGGTGGTGATGGACGAACTCGACCTGCGGCTGAGGACCCGGGAGCTGACCCAGGCCCGCGACCACGCCCGCACCCTGCGCGACCTCGCCGAACTCATGCACGAGCCCCAGGGCCCCGAGGAGACGGCGCAGCGCGCCCTCGCCCTCCTGCACGCCCGGATGCGCCTCGACTGGTCGGGCCTGCTGCGTCTCACGCCGGGGGGCCCCGAGGTGCTGCGCGACCACGCCGGGCCGCGCGGCGAAGCGTACCGGGCGGTGATGCGCGAGCCGGTGACTCTGGAGGGCACCCCCCTCTGGGCGGCCCTGCGGCGCCGCGAGCACGTCTTCGTGGACGACTACGCCGCCGAGCCCGAGACCCTTGCGCACCTGCTCGCGGCGGGGCTGCGCAGCGCGGCGTGGCTTTTTCTGCGAGACGGCCAGGGCGGCGCCCCGTACGTGCTCGCGCTCGCCCGCCTCGGCGAGCCGTCGGGCTGGACCCCCGACGAGCGCGGGTTGCTGGAGGCGGCGGTGCGCAGCGTCGGCGTGGCGCTGGAGCGCGCCGAGCACGTCCGCGACCTCGAACGCGCGGCGCTCACCGACGCCCTGACCGGCCTCGGCAACCGCCGGGCCCTCGACGAGGCGCTCGACGAGGCCGCCCGGTTGCACGCGCAGGCGGGGGCGGGGTACGTGCTCGCGGTCGTGGACCTCGACGGGATGAAGCGGGTGAACGACGAGCGGGGCCACGCGAGCGGCGACGACCTGCTGCGCGCCTTCGCCCTCGCGCTGCGCGCCCCCGACGTGACCGCCTACCGCCTGGGGGGCGACGAGTACGCCCTGCTCCACGTGGCGCCCCGGGGCGGCGCGGCGGCCCGCGAGGAGCTCGTCGCGCTCGTGGAGGCGGCGGCCCGGCACGTCCGCGCCCTGGGCTACCCCGCCGACGCCTCGGTGGGGGTGGCCGGGGTCCCCGACGACGCCCGCGACGCCACCACCGCCCTGCGCACCGCCGACCTGCGGATGTACGCCCGCAAGCGCGAGCGGCTGCGCCTCCGCGGCGGGGAGTAGAGGCCGCGCTCCCCCCTCCCGGCCCGCCCCGTCCCCCGGCGGGGGAGGAGGCCCGCCCCCCTCGCCCGCCGTCCCCCCGGCCCGCTACCCTGCGGGGCATGACCGCCCTGCTGCTCGATCACGTCGCCATCGCCACACCCGACCTCGACTCGGGGAGCGCCCCCTACCTCACCCTGGGCCTGACTCCCGAGGGCCCCGACGAGGAGGTCGCCTCCCAGGGCGTGGTCGTGCGCGCCTTCGTGGTGGGGGAGAGCCTGGTGGAACTCCTCGCGCCCACCCGCCCGGACAGCCCGATTGCAGGCTTCCTGGAGCGGCGCGGCCCGGGGCTGCACCACACGGCCTACCGGGTCACCGATCTCGACGCCGAGATGGGGCGGCTGCGGGAGGCGGGGGCCCGTTTCCTCTCGGACGCGCCGACGCCGGGCCGCGCGGGGACGCGGGTGGCCTTTCTCCACCCGAAGTGGGGGGCGGGCACCCTGATCGAACTCGTCGAGCATCCCGCCGGGGGGCCGCACCACCCGGCGGGGAGGGAGGCTTGAGGCACCGGGCCAGACCCCTGTGGTGGCTCCCCGCCCTGGGGATCATGGGCGCGATCTGGTGGCTCAGCTCGTCGCCCGACACGCCCGGCCCGCCCCTGCCGCACCCGCGCGACTGGGCGGCGCACTTCACGGCGTACCTGGCGCTGAGTTTCTGCCTCGCGCGGGCGACCGGGCGGCGCGGACTCGCCCTGGTGGTCGCCGCGTGGTTCGGGGCGCTCGACGAGGTGCACCAGGCCTTTGTGCCGGGCCGCGAGGCGGGGCCCACCGACTGGGTGTTCGACGTGCTGGGCGCGTGGGTGGGGGCGTGGCTGGCCCTGCGGGGTGGGACGCGGGCGCCCTCCGCCCCTGTCCCAGTTCTGTCAGACCCCTCCCGCTAGGGTAGGCCGCATGACGCGCGCCGTGACTGCCGCCGCCTCCCCGAGTGCCGGGAGTCCCCCGCCGGGAAGTGCGGGGGCCGTGGCTTCGGCCCAGGAAGCCCTCGACCGGGTGATCCTCGGGAAGTCCGGGCAGGTCCGCCTCGCCCTGGCGTGCCTGCTCGCGCGCGGGCACCTGCTGATCGAGGATCAGCCGGGGGTGGGCAAGACCACGCTCGCGCACGCGCTCGCCCGCGTCCTGGGGCTGGACTTCCGGCGGGTGCAGTTCACCGCCGACCTGCTGCCCGCCGACCTCCTCGGCGTGAGCGTCTGGGACGCGCGGGAGGGGGCCTTCCGTTACCACCCCGGCCCGATTTTCTCGCAGGTGCTTCTCGCCGACGAGATCAACCGCGCGACCCCCAAGACGCAGGGCGCCCTGCTGGAGGCGATGGAGGAGCGCCAGGTCAGCGAGGGCGGGGTGACCAGACCCCTCCCCGAGCCCTTTTTCGTGATCGCCACCCAGAACCCCGCCGCCTTCGTGGGGACCGCGCCGCTGCCGGAGGCGCAGCTCGACCGCTTCCTGCTCACCGTCACGCTGGGCTACCCCGACCCCCGCGCCGAGCGCACCCTGCTGGAGACGGGGGGCCGGGCGGGGGCCGCGCGCGACCTTCCCGCCGTGCTCGGCCCCGCCGCCCTGGTCGCCGCCCAGCGCGAGGTGGACGAGGTGTACGCCGCTCCCCCTCTGCTCGACTACCTGCAACTCCTCGCCCGCGCGACCCGGGGGCATCCGGCGCTCGCGGGCGGGCTCAGCCCCCGCGCGCTGATCGGGCTGCTCGGGGCCGCCCGCGCGTGGGCCTTCCTGGCGGGGCGGCGTATGGTCCTCCCCGAGGACGTGCAGGCCGTGTTCCCGGCGCTCGGCGCCCACCGCCTGCCGCCGCGCGACCCCGGCACCCGGGTGGGGGACGTGCTCGCCCGCGTCCTCGCCGACACGCCGATCCCCTAGCCGGAGACCCGTGACGAGCGCACCTCGGGAGACCGGAGAGGGCGGCGTGGGGCCCGCGGGCCGATTGCGCCCCACCCGGCTGGGGCTCGCTTTCCTGGGGCTGATCCTGCTCACCCTGGTGGGGTGCATCAACTACGCCCTGAGCCTGGGCTACGCGGTGACCTTCCTGCTCGGCGGTGTGTGGGTGGTCACGGCGACCGGGGCGAGCCGCGCGGGCCGGGCCCTGGCGGGCACCCTGACACCCCCGACCGAGGCCGTGGCGGGGACGGCGGCCACCTTCACCGCCACGCTGACGAGCGCGGGGCCAGGGTGCGCGGCGGCGGTGCGGATCGGCGGGCGGGGCACCCCGGAGGCCCGGGCGCACGTCCCGGCGGGAGGCCGGGTGACCGTCACCCTCCCCGTGCCCGCCCCGGCGCGCGGACGGCTGACGCTCCCGCGGCCCCGGGTGGTCGCCCTCGACCCCCTCGGGCTGTGGGAGGTCACCCGCCCGCTGCCCGCCCCGGACGGGCCCGTCGTCTTTCCTGCCCCGGAGGTCGGCGCCCCGCCCCCCCCGTCGCGGCTGGCCGCCGGGGCGGGGGAGGGGGGACGCCGCGTGCCCGGCCACGAGGACTTCAGCGGCCTGCGCGCCTACGTCCCCGGCGACTCGCCCCGGCAGGTGTCGTGGCGGCACGCGGCGCGCACCGGGGCCCTCCTCACCCGCGAGACGGACGCGCCCGCCACGTCGGCGCGGGTGTTCGACTGGGCGGACACGGGGGCCCTCGGGGACACGGAGGCCCGGCTCTCGCGCCTCGCCGCGTGGGTGGGGGAGGCGCGGCGGGCGGACCTCCCCTTCGGCCTGACGCTGCCCGGGCGGGCGCTCCCGGTCGGACGGGGGGAGGCGCACGCGCGGGAGGCGCTGACGGCGCTCGCCGGGCACCCGCCGCCTCCCCCAGTTCCGGGCCGGGGGAGGCGGACGGGGGCGCCCGCGCCCCTGCCGGGCGGGCCGCTGCGGCTGACCCTGTTCGCGCTCACGGTGGCGCTCTTCCCCGCCGCCCTGCGGCAGCCGGGGTGGGCCACCCTGCTCATGCTGGGGGTGCTCGGGTACAGCGCGGCGCGCACCCTACCCGGCTGGCGGGAGCGCGTGGCCCCGCCGCCCGCCGCCTTTCTGGCGCTCGCGGCGGTGGGGTCGGCGGCGCTCCTCCAGACCGGGTACGGCACCCTGCTCGGGCGGGACGCGGGCACGGCCTTCTTGAACCTGCTCGTCGCGCTCAAGGCGGCGGAGACCCGCACCGGGCGCGACGCGAAGTTGCTCGCCCTCCTCGGCGTGTTCGTCACGCTGACCCACTTCTTCTTCGGGCAGGGCCCCGTCGCGGCGGCGCACGCGGTCCTGAGCGTGCTGCTGCTCCTCGCGGCGCTGGGCGGGTGGACGCTGCCCGCCTCCCCGGCGGCCCCTCCCCCCCTGCGCGTGGCGGCCCGCCTCGGCCTGCGGGCCACGCCGCTGACCCTGGCCCTCTTCCTGCTCTTTCCCCGCCCCGACGGTCCGCTGTGGCAGCTTCCCGTGCAATCGGGCGCCCAGACCGGGCTCGCCGACCAGATCAGCGCGGGCGAATTCGGCTCGCTCGCCCAGAGCCGCGCCGTCGCCTTCCGGGCGGACTTCGGGGGCGCTCTCCCCCCGCCCGACGAGCGCTACTGGCGCGGCCCCGTGTACGAGGCCTACGACGGGGTGAACTGGACCCAGGTCCGGCTGCGCGGTCCCTCCCCCAGCGTGGAGCCCGGCGGGCCCACCCGGGCCTACACCCTCACCCTGGAACCCAGCGCCCGGCCCTGGCTCCTCGCGCTCGACGTGCCCACCACCCTGCCGCCGGGGACCTTCCTGACGACCGCCTTCCAGGCCGTCACGCCCCGCCCTCTGGCGACCCGCACCCGCTACACCTTCCAGAGCCGCGCCGCGCGCCTGGGGGTCACGGAGAGCCGCGAGCGGCTGGAGTTCGACCTGCGGCTGCCCGGGGGGGAGAGCCCGCGCGCCCGCGCCCTCGCGTCCCGCTGGCGCTCACTCGCCCCGGAGGCCCGGGTGGAGGCGGCGCTGGGGTATCTGCGCGCGGGCGGCTTCGCCTACACCCTCGACCCCCCCACCCTGCCGACGCGGGACCGGGTGGACGCCTTCCTCTTCGGCACCCGGCGCGGCTTTTGCGAGCACTACGCCTCGGCCTTCGCGTTCCTGATGCGGGCGGCGGGGCTGCCCGCCCGGATCGTGGGCGGCTACCAGGGCGGCGAGGTCAACCCGCTCAGCGGCTCCCTGATCGTGCGGGCGCAAGACGCCCACGCCTGGACCGAGGTGTGGTTGCCTGCTCATGGCTGGGTGCGGGTGGACCCCACCGCCGCCGTCGCCCCCGCGCGGGTCAGTGCCGGGCTCGCCACCGCCCTGACCTCTCCCACCGCCCTCGCCGCGCCCCCCCCGACGCCCCTGCGCCGCGCCGCGCTGCGCCTCGACGCCCTGCAAACCCGCTGGAACGCCTGGGTCGCCGGGTACGACGGCGCCCAGCAACGCAGCCTCCTGGGCCGCGTGGGGGTGGGCCGGGTCGGCGACTTTCCCTACCTCGCCCTCGCCGGGGGACTGCTCGCGCTCGCCCTGCTGCCCGCCCTGCTGACCCGCCCGCCCCGATCCGCCGACCCCGCCGCCCGGCTGCTGGGCGACCTCGCCCGCCGCCTGCGCCTGCCCCGCGCACCCGGCGAGACGGCGGGGGCCTACGCCCACCGGGCCAGCCTGGCGCGGCCCACCCAGGCCGACGCCATTCGGGCCGCCGTTCACGCCTACCACGCGGCGCGGTACGCCCCCGGCGCCGGGTCGGCGGCCCTGGGCGAGCTGCGGGCGGCGGTGCGGCGGGTGCGGCGCTGAGCCCCGGCGCCTACCGTCCCGCCGCCTTGTCCTCCTCCCCGAGCAGGGCCGCGCGCTCGTCCGGGGTCAGGGCCGCCATCACCCGGCGCAGCACCACGTCCACGGCCTGATCGGCGCTCTCGTCGAGGGTGAGGGCGTCGAGGAGGGGTACGTCCTCGCGGGCGGCGAGGTCCTCCAGAAAACGCTGCATCGTACGAATCTCGCGGAAGTAGCGCATGTAACGGTGCAGGGGCCGACTCGCCGCCGTCTCCTGGTCGCGCGACTCGAAGTGGCGGCGGTGCTCGTCCTCGCCCCGCAGCACCACGAGCATGGGCACGACGATGGCCCCCGCGTAGGCCTCCGCCCGCAGGTAGCCCGGCACGAGGTGCACGCCCTCCAGCACCACGCTCGCGCCCTCCTCGACCGAGCGGCGCACCACCGCCCCCAGCCCCACGCTCACCTGCCCGACCTGATCGCGGAAGCCCGCCAGCAGCGCCCCTTCCGTGGGGTGCTCGGGCCGGGGCTCGCCGGGCGGAATCAACGCCTCCCAGGCATTGAAGGTGCTCGCGTGCAGGGTAGGCACCAGGGCGGGGGAGACCATCGCCCGCATCACCTGCCGGATCGAGTCGGTGCTCACCACCCGCGTGATCCCCAATCGGTACGCGATCTCGGCGGCGAGGTAGCTCTTGCCCGTGCCGCTCACGCCGCCCAGCAGCACCACCAGGGGCCGGGGCGGGCGGCGGACCAGGCGCAACAGGCGGTAGCGCGCGCTCACGTCGGGCCCCACCTCGTCGCGCAGCAGGGCCTCGACCTTCTCGCGGATGGCGCGCCGGGTCACCACCCGGTCCTCGCTGCCGCGCAAGTCGCGCTGGGTCACCCGGGCCACCTTGCGCGCCACGTCGGGCGCCACCCCCGCCGCGAGGAGCGACTGCACGAGCAGGCCCTTGCTGAAGGGGCTCGGCGTGCCCCCGTCCGCGCTCACCACGCCGAGCCGCCCGCGGTTGCGCTGGAGGAAGCGGTACGTCAGCCGCAGGTGTTCCCCGTACCGCTCGGCGAGGGTCCGCTCGGTCATGGCGTCGAGGGCCTCCACCCCGAGCTCGCGCACGCCCGCTTGCCGCAACTCCACGTCCACCGCGCTCGCCACCGCGTAGGCGTCGCGCGGAGAGAGGCCGGTGTCCTCCAGCGTGCGGGCGAGGACTCCCCGGCTGAAGGGCAGCGTCCCCTTCTTCGCCCGCACCAGGATGTCCACGAACGCGGGCGTCTGCCGGGCGGCGGCCTGCGCCACCTCCTCCCCCGCCACGTCGTGCGCCACCTCGACCATCAGGGCCTGCAACTCCTCGGGGCTGACCGGCGACCGCTTTGAAAAGCGGAGCTGCCCCTCCCCCCGCCGCGCCACCGCCGCCGCCGTAGGGGCACTCGCCCCGGCGTTCACCAACGACTCCACGACGAGCCCCCGGCTGAAGGGCCAGTGGTGGCGGGGGGAACCGACGGTGAGTTCGGGCTGCGTCAAGGGCGGGGACCTCCGGGAAAACCGGGGGGCATTCTACGCGCCCCCACCCGGGGTCATGGGGTGGGTGGTCAGAGTCCGGGAGGCCGGGACGCCCGCGCCCCTAGGTTGTCCGCCCGGTGGGCTCGCGCCGCAGCGCCCCCTCCAACAGCAGGTTGAGCGCCAGCCGCGTCTCCTCCTGCAAGGTGCGGTCGGTGCCGTACGCGCTCCAGCGCAGGGCCACCATCAGGTACGTGTCGGCGATCAGGTTGCTGATGCGCTGGAGGCTCATGTCGGTGCGAATCTGCCCCGCCTGGTGCAGGGGCCGCAGGATCAGTTCGATCACCTTGCTCAGCGGCAGCGCCTGGTACGCCGTCCGGGCCCGCTCGGGGTTGGGGTTCATCACCTCGTAGGCGAGCGGCGGGAAGAGGTCGCGCTCGCGCCCATTTTCCTCGGCGAGCTGGTCCCAGATCTCGTACAGGACGGTCAGGGGCGCGGTGCCTTCCGAGAGCCGGGCCTCGGCCTGGTCGCGCAGGCGGTCCATCACCTCGCTGCCGTAGTCGAGGAGCACCGCTTCCTTGTAGGGGTAGTAGTTGAAAAAGGTCCCCCGCGACACGTTGCTCGCCTTGGCGATGTCGGTCGCCGTCGTCGCCTGGAAGCCGCCCCGCTTGAACAGCTCCAGAGCGACGTTGTAAATCCGCGCGCGGCGGCGTTCCTTCTGACGCTCCCGGAGTGAGGAGGAATCCATGATCCCTCACATATAGCGTCTGGAGTCCAAATTTGCACCCCGTCAAACATGAAGGCGGGGGAGGGGTGTCTACACCGGGACCGGCGCGGTCAGTGGCCCGTGGTCAGTGGCCCGTGGTCAGTGGTGAGTGGAGAAAGAAAAGGGCCGAGCCGCGTACGCCCCAGCCTCTTCTCCCCACTCACGCCTCACCACTCCCCACCCACCGCCCCTACGGCTCGAAGCTGTCCTGAAAAGCGTACCGGTCTCCCCGCACCCAGTAGTTGACGTAGGAAACGCGCTTGGGGCCGCTGTAGGTCGTGCGCCTCAGGAGGAAGGCGGCGGTGCCCAGCGGCACGCGCAGCAGGTCGGCCTCCTCCTGGCGGAGGTTGACGGCCTCCAGGTTCTGCTCGACGCGGGTGAGGGGCACGCCCATCGAGACCATGACCTCGTGGACGCTCTCGGCGGCGAGGTTGTGCTCCATGAGCGCGGGGGCGAGGCGGGCGTTGACGTACCTCTTCTCGATCACCAGCGACTCGTCGCCCGCCGTCCGCAGGCGATGCACGAAGATCACCGGGTCGCCGGGCTGAATCTGGAGCACGATGGCGATCTCGGGCGTCGCGTCGATCTGCATGGCGCGCAGCACGGTCGTGCGGTGCTCGGGGTGGCGCGCCCACTCCTTGAAGGGCCGCACCCGGAACATGCCCTGGCGAAAGCGTTTCCCGGTCGGGAAGGTGCCCGCCCCCTGCACCCGGTACACGTAGCCCTCGCGTTCGAGTTCGTCGATGGCGCGGCGGGCCGTCATGCGCGAGACCTCGAATTCGCGCGCGAGTTGCGGCTCGCTGGGCAGGGGCAGCCCCTCCGGGTAGTGCCCACCCAGCAGCCGGTCTTTGAGGGTGGTCTTGATGAGCGGGTACTTCGCCATGCATCCCTCCGGGGGGCCGCCAGAACGGCACGCGGCTATACAACCTCATCTTAGGGTTGGTGTCCAACGTACACAAGGCGGCCCCGCCTGTCACCCGCCCCAGGACAAGGGGCCGGCAGCCCGGGGTCCACTTGGAAGGAGGGCCCTCAGCCCCCAATGTGCGACATCTCGATCTTGCGCCCGGGTCCCTCCGCCCCGGACGGGGTGGCCTCGCCGCGTTCCTCGCTGTAGCGGTCGCGGCGCTCACGCCATACGCCCGCGATCAACTCGCGCAGGTCGTCGTCGCCCGCCCCGGCACGCAGCGGGGCCCGCAGGTCGGTGCCCGCGCCCGCGAAGAGGCAGGTGTACAGCACGCCGACCGCCGAGAGCCGCGCCCGCGAGCAGTCGCCGCAAAAGGGCGCCGTGACCGAGGAGATCAGCCCGACCTCGTGGCCTGCCGCGTCCACGTGCCGCTCGGCGACCTCGCCGCGGTAGTGGGGATTCACGGGCCGGAACTCCGCCCCCGTGCCGTCCTCGCCGAGGCGGGCGAGCACCTCGCGCGAGGGCACCACCGAGTCGAGGTTCCAGCCGTTGTGGTTGCCCACGTCCATGAACTCGATGAAGCGCACGACCGCCCCCTCGCGCAGGGCCAGCCAGAGGTTGCGCAGCCCCTCGTCGTTCACCCCGCGCTGCACGACCGTGTTCACCTTGACGCCCAGGCCCGCCGCGAGCGCGGCCTCGATGCCGCCCAGCACCCGCTCCGGGTGCACGCCGAGCCCGTTCATGCGCCCGAAGACCTCCGGGTCGAGGCTGTCGATGCTGACCGTCACCCGCCCCAGCCCGGCGCCCTTGAGGTCGGCGGCGAGGCGGGGAAGCAGCAGCCCGTTCGTGGTGAGCGCCACGTCCTCCACCCCACTCAAACGGGTGAGGCGCCCGATCAGCTCCGGCAGGTCGCGCCGCAACAGGGGTTCGCCCCCGGTGATCCGCAGCTTGCGCACCCCCAGCTCCACGAAGACCCTCGCCAGCCGCTCGATCTCCTCGAAGCTCAGCAGCTCCGTTCTCGGCAAGAAGGCGTAGCCCGGCCCGAAGACCTCGGCGGGCATGCAGTACGTGCAGCGCAGGTTGCAGCGGTCGGTCACGCTGACGCGCAGGTCACGCAGGGGCCGGTTCAGCCGGTCGAGGAGCATCCCCCCCACCATAGCGGGTGCGCGGGCGGGGGGTGGAGGCCCGGCTCACGCTGTGCCCATCTTGCCCGTCGCCGGGGCCGCGCTGTTCCGTCCACAGGGACGTCCTTTTTGAACCCGGTTCATTGCTATTGGGTTAAGAGCGCCCTAATCTTTTGGACAACCTTCAATTTGCCCGCGCGCCCGTGGCGCCCCGCCGACCCTCGTGCTCCCCGCCCCCAGGAGGCCCGCATGACCGTATCCCGTCTGCAATCCGGCTCGCCGCCCGTCCGCAACGCCGCCTACGCGCGGCTGGTGGCCGAGCGCAACCGCTTCACCGTGATCATGACGATCACCTTCCTCGTGCTGTACTTCATGCTGCCCATCCTGGCGGGGTACAACAAGCCGCTGATGGCGACGAAGGTGTTCGGCAACGTGACCTTCGGGTACGTGTTCGCCTTCCTGGAGTTCGCGATGGGCTGGATCATGGCCGCGATCTACGTCGTCAAGGCCCGCACCTTCGACCGCCTCGCCGCGGAGGCCCAGCGATGACTCTTCTCCTCTCCGCGATCATCGTGGCGATCACGCTCGGAATCACCTTCTGGGCGAGTCGGCGCAACACCAGCGCCTCGGACTTCTACGTGGCGGGCGGGCGGATCAGCGCCCCGCAAAACGGCATCGCCATCGCCGGGGACTACATGAGCGCGGCCAGCTTCCTGGGCATCACGGGTCTGATCGCCCTGAACGGCTACGACGGCTTCATGTACTCGGTGGGCTGGTTCATCGCCTACCTCACGGTCCTGTTCATCGTGGCCGAGCCCCTGCGCAACCTCGGCAAGTACACGCTCGCCGACATGCTCGTCTACCGCCTCAAGGACCAGCGGGTGCGGACCTACGCGGCGATCAGCACCATCGTCGTGAGCACCTTCTACATGATCGCGCAGGTCGTCGGCGCGGGGAGCCTGATCAGCCTGCTCTCGGGCGGCGTGATCGGGGCCGGGCTCGCCATCCCGCTCGTCGGCGTTCTCATGATCATCTACGTGGTGGTCGGCGGGATGCTCGCCACGACCTGGGTGCAGATCATCAAGGCCGTGCTGCTGATGTTCGCGACCATCGTGATGACGGTTTTGATCCTGAGCCGCTTCGGGTGGAGCTTTTCCAGCCTGCTCGGCGCGGTCGAGCAGCGCAACGGGGCGGAGTTCCTGGGTGCGGGCGTGAAGTACAAAAACCCCATCGACCTGATCTCGCTGGGCCTGGCGCTCGTGCTGGGCACCGCCGGGCTGCCGCACATCCTGGTGCGCTTCTACACCGTGCCCACCGCGCAGGACGCCCGCAAGAGCGTGGTGTGGGCGATGGTCCTGATCGGCGCCTTCTACGTGATGACCGCCTTCATGGGCAACGCGGCGAACGTGCTCGTCGGCAAGGACACCATCACCCGGGAGAACGCGGCGGGCAACATGGCGGCACCGCTGCTCGCGCAGGCCCTCTTCGGCGGGGCGGGCACGGTGGGCGGCGAGTTCGGCCTCGCGTTCGTGACCGCCGTGGCCTTCGCGACCATCCTGGCGGTCGTGGCGGGCCTGACCATCGCGGCGAGCACGAGCTTCACCCACGACATCTACAAGGGCGTGATCCGCAAGGGGCAGGCGACCGAGCGCGAGGAATTCCGGGTGGCCCGCCTCGCCACCGTCGGCGTCGGCGTGATCGCCATCCTGCTCGGCCTCGCGGCCCAGACGCAGAACGTGGCGTTCCTGGTGGCGCTGGCCTTCGCCATCGCGGCCTCCTCCAACCTGCCCGTCATCCTCTTCACCCTGTTCTGGCGCAAGTTCAACGCCACGGGCGCGATCTGGGGCATCGTGGGCGGCATCCTGACCTGCCTGGCGCTGATCGCCGTGAGCCCCAACATCCGCGGCATCGACCCGCCCGAGAAGACGACGGGCCGCCACCTCGTCCAGGCCCCCGCGATCTTCCCGCTCGAAAACCCCGGCATCGTGTCCATCCCCGCCGGATTCCTCTTCGCCGTCCTGGGGACGCTGGTGGGCGCCGCCCGCCGCAACGAGGGCGCCGAGCAGGCCTTCGAGGAGATGCAGTTCCGCGCCTACACCGGGGCGGGCGTGGACGGAACGGTCGCGGCGCACGACTGAGAGGCGGCAGAGCTTCTGTTGACCAGCCGTCCGCATTCACCCCCGGCCCAGCGGTCGGGGGTTTCGCTCTCGGAGCGGGCCGGGGCAGCTTGGACCCGGTGCAGTACCCCTCCCGTAACGACACATGCCCGCCTGCGCTGGCGGCGGTACAGTGGGTCCACTCAAAGCCAGGACAGCCACGATTCCCGCAGAGCCCCCCAAGAGGCGCCCCCTGCCCGGAGGTTTCCCCGCATGACCGACCCCGCCCTGTCCCGACCCACCCCGACCGACCACATCGACGCGATGCTGCACGAGAGCCGGGTGATTCCGCCGAGCGCAGAGTTCGCCGCGCGCGCCCGGGTCTCGCGCGAGCAGTACCAGGAACGCTACCGCCGCAGCCTCGACGACCCCGACGGCTTCTGGAGCGAGGTGGCCGACGAGCTCGGCTGGATGCGCCGCTGGGACCGGGTGCTCGACTGGCAAGAACCCCACGCCCGCTGGTTCGTGGGCGGGCAGACGAACATCGCCCACAACGCCCTCGACCGCAACGTGGCGCGCGGCCTGGGCGACAAGACGGCCATCGTCTGGGAGGGCGAGGACGGCACGGTCCGCACCTATACCTACGCGGAGCTCCTGCGCGAGGTGAAGAAGGCGGCGAACGCGCTGACCTCCCTCGGCGTCGTGGCGGGCGACCGGGTGACCCTCTACCTGCCGCTGATCCCCGAGGCCGCGATCAGTATGCTCGCCTGCGCCCGCATCGGGGCCGTCCACAGCGTCGTCTTCGGGGGCTTTTCGGTGAGTGCGCTTTCCGACCGCATAGGCGACGCGCAGAGCAAGGTGCTCATCACCGCCGACGCGGGGCAGCGGCGCGGTTCGCTCGTCAGGCTCAAGGAGAACGCCGACCGGGCCGCCGAGAGTGCTCCGAGCCTGGAAAAGATCGTGGTCGTGTGCCGCGCGGACTGCGACGCCCCCATGCAAGAAGGCCGCGACGTGTTCTGGCACGACGTGGTGGGCTCGGCGGGTGAGGAGCACGAGGCCGCGGCACTCGACTCCGAGCACCCCCTCTTCATCCTCTACACCTCGGGGAGCACGGGCAAGCCCAAGGGCGTGCAGCACACGACGGGCGGCTATATGGTGGGCACGTACCTCACCACCCAGACCGTCTTCGACCTGCGCGACGACGACGTGTACTGGTGCACCGCCGACGTGGGCTGGGTGACCGGGCACTCCTACAGCGTGTATGGCCCCTTGCTCAACGGAGCGACGGTCGTGCTGTACGAGGGCGCGCCCAACCACCCCGACTGGGGCCGTTTCTGGGAGGTCGTCCAGAAGCACGGGGTCACCATCCTCTACACCGCGCCGACGGCGATCCGCTCCTTCATGCGGCAGGGCGACGAAATTCCGTCCCGCTACGACCTGAGCAGCCTGCGCCTGCTGGGGTCGGTCGGCGAGCCCATCAACCCCGAGGCGTGGATGTGGTACTACCGCGTGATCGGCGGCGAACGCTGCCCGGTCGTGGACACGTGGTGGCAGACGGAGACGGGCGCGATCATGCTGACCACCCTGCCCGGCGCGCACGCCAGCAAGCCCGGCAGCGCGGGCCTCCCGATGTTCGGCGTCGAGCCCGCGATCATGACCCACGCGGGCGACGAACTCGGCCCCGACGACGGCGGCCTGCTCGTGATCAAACGGCCCTGGCCCTCGATGCTGCGCACGGTCTACGGCGACGACGAGCGCTACCGCAAGAGCTACTGGGGCGAGATTCCGCACGTCTACTTCGCCGGGGACGGGGCCCGCCGCGATCAGGACGGCTACATCACGGTGGTGGGCCGGGTCGACGACGTGCTCAACGTCTCCGGGCACCGCCTGGGCACGATGGAGATCGAATCGGCCCTCGTCGCCCACCCGAGCATCGCGGAAGCCGCCGTGGTCGGCAAACCCGACGACGTGAAGGGCGAGTGCGTGGTGGCCTTCGTGCTGCCGCAGGTCGGGCACACGGTCGATCCCAAGGTGATCCGCGCCCACGTCTCCAAGGAGATCGGCGCACTGGCCCGCCCCGACGCGATCATCATCGCGGACGCCCTGCCCAAGACCCGCAGCGGCAAGATCATGCGCCGCTTCCTGCGCCAGATCGCCGCCGGGAAGGAGATTCAGGGCGACACGAGCACGCTGGAAGACCCCACGGTGCTCGACCGGCTGGCGGCGACGCAGGCGGTGTAAGGGGAGGGGTGCCCCCGGTCCTCTTGCTCTTGACGGGTGCGCCCGCCAGCGGCAAAAGCCGGTTGGCCGCCCGACTTGCAGCCGAGTTGGCGTGGCCGCTGCTGTCTCGTGACCGGATCAGGGAATTGTTGTGGGACGCTTTGCCCTCAGGAAGTGAGGCGCGGGAGGCGTCTGCCGACACGGCCTGGAGGCTGTTCTACTCGCTGACGGGGGACCTTCTTGCCAACGGCTCGAATGTCATTGCGGAAAGCAGCCTGCACTTCCGGCGGGCGGTGGACGAACTTCAGCCCGTCCTGGCGCGGGCGACCACGGCGCACGTTCATTTGGACTGCGACCGGGACGTTCGTGTGGAACGCTACGCCGCCCGCGCGGCCAATCGGCACCCCTGCTTCAACGACTCGGCGTTGGCCCTACGCTACCGGGATGAAGCGGACCGCTGAGCCTATTTCGCGGAGCCGCCCGAACTGGGCTTTCCCCTGTTGCGCGTCAACACTTCCGCTGGAGAAGACCATCTGGAACAGGTGCTGGCCTTTGTTCGGAGCCTCCAACTAAATCGACACCCGATCCCGGACGGCCACTTCCGCTAGCCTCCGCGCCGCCTCCACCAGCACCTCCGGCGGCTGCACGAGCGCGAAGCGGACGAAGCCCTCGCCCCGCTCCCCGAAGGCGCGGCCCGGGCTGACGGCGACCCCGGTCTCCTCGGCGGCGCGCACGGCGTAGGCCACGCTGTCGGTGAGCCCCGGCACCCTCGCCCAGGCGTACATGCTCGCCTGCGGCAGCGCGACCTCCCACCCGAGCCCCCGCAGGGCCGGGACGAGGGCGTCTCGCCGCGCCTCGAAGACCCGCGCGCCCACCCGCCCCAGCTCGTCGGGAAGGCCCAGCGCGACCGCCGCCGCCCGCTGGATGCCCAGGTAGGCGTGGAAGTCAACGGCCCCCTTCACGCGCGCCAGGGCCGCCAGCGCGTCCGCGTCGCCCGCCGCGAAGCCGATCCGGAAGCCGCCGAGGTGGTGCGTCTTGGAGAGCGAGTGCAGCTCCACGACGCCCTCCAGCCCGGCCTCCAGGGCACTCGGCGCCCGGTAATTTCCGAAGGTCAGCTCGGCGTAGGGGTGGTCGTGGATCAGCAGCGTGCCCCGCGCGCGGCACCACGCGGCGGCCTCCCGGAAAAACGCCGCGTCCGCCACCGCCGAGGTCGGGTTGTTGGGGTAGTTCAGGAGCAGAACGCGGGGCCGCACCTCGTCCGGCACGGCGTCCAGGTCGGGCAGGAAGCCCCGGTCGGGCAGGAGGGGCAGCGTGACGGCCCTCAGGCCCGCGACCGCCACTGCCCCCAGGTAGGGGGGATAGCAGGGGTCGGGGAGCAGCACGGTGTCGCCCGGGTCGGCCACCGCGAGGAGCAGGTGGGCCAGCCCCTCCTGCGCGCCGATCAGGGGCAGGACCTCGCGGCCCGCGTCCACCCGCACCCCGAAGCGCCGCGTGAGGTAGCCTGCCGCCGCCTCGCGCAGGGGCGCCGTGTCGCTGAAGAGGGGGTAGCGGTAGGTGGCGGGGTCGCGGGTGGCTTCCCGCAGGGTCTCCAGGGCAGCCTCCGGGGGCGGCTGGTCGCTCGATCCGATGCTGAGGTCGATCACGCCCAGGCCCGCCGCCCGCGCCCGCCCTTTCGCGGCGTCCATGAGCGCGAAGACGCTGCCCGGCACCGCCGCCGCCCGCCTTGAGGTCCACATGCCCGGCAGGCTAACACTCCCGCGGCCCGGCGTCCCGTGGTCTGCCGGAAGAGCGGCGCCGTGAAAGAAGACGGTAAGAAAGTGAATCTATCCTGAAGACAGTCCCATCCCACTGGAGGCGAGATGCTGACCGTAAAGCTTCACCTGTGTAACGGCGACGTAATCACCACCACCCTGACCCTGGCCCAGAAGAACCGTCTGAGCCGGACGCTGAACCAGGCGGTCCTCCCCGTCACTCCCTTCACCCTAAACGCGAACGGCGCCGAACTGGAGATCCCCTGGCGCACCATCGGCTACCTCTCCTCCGAGCCGTTGGTCCGCGCCGACCTTCAGGCCCAGGAAGCGCGGGAGGCGGCGGACTGAGCGTGTGCCCCGCCCGGCGCGCCGGGTCCTGACTGCACCCCCGAACGACTCTCTGCCAACAGAACTGCCGCCGTCACCAGGGGCGGCGGTTTCTCTGTTGGGCTGCCGACCCGCGCGTCCCGGCGAGCAGGGCCGCGTGCATTGTGTCCCCGGGGGACTCTCCTGACCTCGCCTCCCCCCGGCCCTACGTCGGCTCCTCCGCCTCCCGGACGATCCCGAGCACGCGCTCGCGCACGAGGCGTTCCTCGCTCAGGTAGCGTTCGGCGCTCATCTGCACCCCGATGGCGGCGACGACCTGGCCCCCGTGGCGGTAGGGCACGCCCAGGGTGCACTGCCCCTCGACCCACTCCTCGATGGAGTAGGCGTAGCCCCGGCGCCGCACCCGGGCGACCTCGGTGCGCCACTCGTCGGGGGTGGTGATGCTGCTTTCCGTGCAGGCGCTGAACTCGCGCGGGTGGATGTCCGCGTGGGTGTAGAGGATCTTGCCGCTCGCGGTGGCGGTGGCGGGTAGGTAAATGTCGAGCGGCAGGTCGATGTCCGCGTCGGGGTGGCGCTCGCGGATCGCGCACACGACCTCCTCGGCCTCCAGGATGCACAGGAAGGCCACCGCCCGCACCCCGAAGGCCAGCCGGGTGATCAAGGCCCGCGCCCCCGGAAACCACGGCAACGCCGCCGTGAGCTGCGCCCCCATCTCCGCGATGTGCCACGACAGGCGGTATCTCCCGGCGGGCGTGCGCCGCAAGAAGCCCGCCTCCGTCAGCCCCGCCAGGTAGGCATGCGCCGTCGCCCGCGGCACGCCGAGGTGTGAGGCGAGCGCCCGCACCCCCCACTCGGGCTGCTCGGCGCTGAAGGCTCCCAGGATGCTGGCGGCTTTTTGAAGGGACAGCACGCGTCCAGCGTACAGGGACGCCCGTGGGTAGGGCGTGATCATGACGGAAGGCCGAAGGTCGGTCAGCCGGGCGGCCCCAACCATTCCTCCCGGTCGCCGGGGTCGAGGGACAGGAGCGCCGTCTGGACGAGGTAGGGCCGGGCTCCCTCCCGCTCGGTTCCCTGCCCGCTCAACTCCTCGCGCAGGGCGTCGAGGTGGGCCTGCACCCGCCGCGCCGTCTGCTCGTCCAGCCACAGCACCCCCATGTAGTCGCCGCCGAAGTGCCGCACGCGCACCTCGGCGAGCGTGCGGCCCTCGGGGAGGAGGACCTCGGAGTGGACCTCGCCGCCGGAGTCGCGGTAGAGGAGGCGGGTGCCCAACTCCAGCTCCGCGAGCCGCCTCGCCCCGGCGCGAGCCCGCAACCGGTCGAAGGGCCGCCCGTGCCGGATGAGCTGCGCTTCCAGGTCGGCGAAGGGCGTGAGGTGAAAGGGCACCCGGAGGCCCGCGGGCGCCCGGTAGAGCCGGATGGGCCGCCCGGTTCGGCGTTTCTCCCCCACCTCCTCCAGCAACCCCGCCCCCAGGAATTGCCGTACCCGGTAGAGCATCCGCTCCACACTCACCCCCGCCTCGCGCGCCGCTGCCCCCGCGCCCCGCGTCCGCCCCAGGAAGGGCTCCAGATGGCGCAGGGCCGCCGGGTCGCTCAGCAACCGGGCCTGCTCCGGCGTGCTCACCTCGAACCACTCGCCCTCGAAGGAACCCAAAATGGTCTGCGGCATTTTCGGTAGGGTACGCCGGACGCTGGGGGTATGACGACCACCGCCTCCGCCACCACGCTGCCGCGCGCCTTCTGGACGTACTGGGCGGGGTTGGGGGCAACCGCTCTTGGAGACTCCGCCGTCGCCGTTGCCCTGCCATTCCTGGCGCTGGACGCGGGGGGAGGAGCGGGGGCGGTGGGCCTCGTGGTGCTGTGCGGGAGCCTGCCGCGGTTTCTGGCGCCGCTCCTGGGCGGGCTGGCCGACCGGCTGCCCGCGCGCGTCCTGCTGGCCCTCAGCGCCGGGGGGCGGGCGGTCGCGGTGGGAGCCGTGGGCGGGCTGGCGCTGGCAGGCACGGCCCCGCTCGCCCTCCTCGCCGCGTTGGCTTTTGTGAACGGCCTGCTCTCCACCCTCGCCTACGCCACGGGGGCCGCGCTTGTGCCGCGTCTGGTCGCCCCGGCGCTGCTGCCCCGCGCGAACAGCCTGAACAGCGGGGCCTTGATGGGCGCTCCCCTCGTCGGCTATGGGGTGGGCGGCGTGCTCGTCCACGGATTCGGCGCAGGGGGAACGCTGCTCGTCAGCGCGCCGCTGATCCTGGGGTTGCTGGTTGCTGCGCTGGCCCTGCCCCATCTGAAAGGGGCGGCGGGCGGACGGGTCCAGCCGCTCCGGGACGTGTTAGAGGGCCTGCGGGTCATCCGCCGCTCGCCCCTCCTGCTGGCCCTGCTCGCCATGAGCTTCGCGCTCAACCTCGCCATGAACGTGATGAACGTCCGCGCTCCCCTCCACATGACGGTCTTCGGGCGGGGCGCTCCTGACTACGCCGTCTTCGAGATGGTCATCGCCGGGGGTGTCCTCGCGGGCATCGCCCTTGTCACGCCGCTCGCCGTGCGCTGGCGGCTGGATACCCTGATCGGCACGGGCCGCTGGGTCCTCGTCCTGGGCACGCTCGGCTTCACCCTGACCCCGGTGCCCGCGTGGTGGGGGGCCGCCGCCGTCTTCGGCCTGGGGTTAGGGTTGCTGGAGGTCGCCGCCACCACCCGTTCCCAGCAACTCGTGCCGGACGGGCTGCGGGGTCGTGTGGTCGGCGCACTGATGGGCGTGAACGCGGTCGGGCTGACCTTGGGCGCGGCGCTGGCGGCGTGGCGGGTCGAGACGGGAACGCTGATGCTGGCCCTCTCCACCCTGCTCGCCCTCCTGGCGCTGACGTGGACGGTGGCGGTGCGGGCGCAGGCGCGGCGGACGGCGACTTGACGGGAGGCAAAACAGAAGGAGGGGGACGCACGCCAACGTGTCCCCCTCCCTCCCGTTGTCTGTCCTACACCGTTCCGCGCGCGAGCCGCCGTTCCACCCGACGCTGCACAGCCTCCAGCACCCCGCTGATCGCCCAGTACAGCAGGGCCGCCATGATGTAGGGGCCGAAGGGCTCGAAGGTGCGGGCAATCACGAGCTGGGCGCTGCGCAGCAGTTCCACCACCGTGATAACACTGACGAGCGACGTGTCTTTCACCAGACCGATCAGGCTGTTGCCCAGGCTGGGGGCCGCCACCCGCAGCGCCTGCGGCAGCACGATCAGCCGCATCGTCTGCGCCCCCGTCAGCCCCAGGCTGTACGCCGCCTCCCGCTGGCCGCGCCCCACCGACAGGATCGAGGCGCGAATCGTTTCCGAGAGGTAGGCGCCCGCGTTGAGCGTGAGGGCCAGCACGCCGCCCACGACCGGGTTCAAGGTGATCCCGAAGCTCGGCAGCCCGTAGTAGATGACGAAAATCTGCACCAGCAGGGGCGTGCCCCGGATAAAGGACACGTACAGGCCCGTCAGCCACCGCAGGAGAGCGAACCGCGACAACCGGGCGAGCGCCACCAGGAAGCCCAGCGGCAGCCCCAGCACCATCGCCGCGAGCGCGAAGGCCAGCGTGATCCCCGCCCCCTGGATCAGGACGGGCAGGGCCTGGAGGGCGCTTTGCAGGATGAAGGAGAGGTCCACGGGGCTCACCTTAAACGGCGGCGGGACGCCCGGAGTGTTCCCCCCGCGTCCCGCCGCCCGCAGTCCTTACTTCCCGGGCTGGCTCACGTCCTGCCCGAACCACTGACGGCTGATCTTCGCGTACGTGCCGTCCGCCTTGATCTGGGTCAGCGCCCGGTCGACGGCGGCCTTGAGCGCCGCGTTGTCCTTGCGCAGGGCGATCCCCACGGGCTCCGGCGCGCCGATCACGCCCGCGCCCTTGACGGGGAGGTTGTCGCGCTTGATCAGGTAGCCCACCAGCAGGCGGTCGTTGTACGCGGCGTCGAGGCGGCCCGAGATCAGGTCGCGCAGGTACTCGGGGGCGCCGGGGTACGTCACCACGTTGATGCCGCCCGCGTCACGAAGCTGCTTCTCGAAGTTGCTCCCCAGCCCGACGCCCACCCGCTTGCCCTTGAGGTCGGCGAGCGTCTTGAAGGCGGCGGGGGCGTTCTTCCGCACGATGATCTGCGGGCTGCTGTAGGCGTAGGGCCGGCTGAACCCGATGGCCTGCTGCCGCTCCGGCGTGATGCCCACCTGGTTGACGATCACGTCGTATTTGCGCGCCTGGAGCCCGGCCAGGATGCCGCTCCACTCGGTCAGCACGAACTCGGGCTTGAGACCCAGCTTCGCCGCCACCGCCCTGGCGATGTCCACGTCGAAGCCGACGAGCTGCCCCTTCTCGTCCTTGTAGGTGAAGGGCGCGTACGTCCCCTCCATCCCGATCTTGAGAACGCCGGGTGTCAGGGTGCTGGGCTTGTTCTGGCTCTGGGCCTGAGCGCCGCCCGCCAGAAGCAGGGGCGCGAGGATGGTCAGGATGGTTCGCTGCATGGTTCCTCCGTGGAAGAGGGCGCCGCTTGCTCGGGATGGGCGCCACGCGGCTTCCCACTCTACTCGCGATGCTCTGTTTTGTAAAGTGCTTTGCTTCGAGTAGCAGGTCGACTCGGTCTCTACGGGCGCAGGTCCTCGTCCTCGATCAGGAAGTCGACGGCGCCCGAGCCGATCTCGTAGTAGGCGCCGATGACGCGAATCTGGCCGCGCGCCTCGGCGGCCTGGATGACGGGTTGCTCGCGCAGGGCGGCGGCCTGGCAGCGGACGTTGTTGAGCACGGCCTCGCGCATCCGGGCCTTCTTGTCGCGGATGGGAGGGAGGTCCCGCACGCAGGGCTGGATGCGGGCGATCAGGTGGCGGAAGTTCTCGGGTTCCTGCGCGACCTGTTCCTCCGGCAGCATCGCGGCGGCGACCGCCCCGCACCCCTCGTGCCCCATCACCACGATCAGGTGCACGTCGAGGTGTTCGGTCGCGTACTCCAGCGTGCCCAGCCCCGCGTCGCCCACCACGTTGCCTGCCACCCGCACCACGAAGAGGTCGCCGAGGCCCTGGTCGAAGACGATCTCCACGGGCACCCGGCTGTCGCTGCACGCGAGGATCGCCGCGAAGGGGGTCTGGCCCATGATCTGCGCCCGGCGCTGGTTGGCGTCCGCCTCCGGGCGGGTGGCCTGGCCCGAGAAGAAGCGCGCATTGCCGTCCTGGAGGGCCTGGATGGCGTCTTCCGGGGTGCTGATCCGCGCCGGACGCAGCTCCGCGATGTCCGCCATGCTCGCGCCCCGGCGGATCGCCGCCAGCACGCGCCGTTCGAGGTCGGAGGGCAGGGGAGGCGGCAGCAGGTCGGACGCCGGATCACTCACCCGCCCATCCTAGAGCGGGTGAGCCATGAGGCGGCGAAATTCGTTTGCCCCGGCTCTGACTGTCCCCGACTACTGCCCCTGCCCCGCGGTGTACCCCGGCTGGCCGTCGAAGGTGTAGAGGTGCTCGGTCTTCACGAAGTCCAGCCCCACCTCCGACACGCGGGCGAGCAGCGCCAGCACGTCCGCCGGGGTGAGGGAACGTTCCCCCTGCCACAGGAAGCGGCAGCGCCAGTGATCCGAGCAGGTGGTCTCGGGCAGGCCCTGCGGCCAGACCTTCACCCCCCGGTTGGAGATCATGTCGAGCTTCCAGTCGGCATTTGCGGCCTGACTGAGCTGCGCCCCCAGCACGTCGGGCTGGCGGCCCGCGTCATACCACTCCAGGAACACGTCCACGCCCACGGCCACCTTCTCGGCGCGGGGGCGGGACTTGAGCTGCACCCCAATCTTCGGGGCCGCCTCCCCGCTCACGGCGGGCAGGCGCCCCGGCATCTGGCCCAGGCGGTCGATGACGGCCTGCGCGAAGTCCTGGGTGCCCACCCGCCGGGTGGTGTGCTCGCCCGCGATGTCCCCGGTGTGCACGCCGTCTTCCAGTGTCCTCAACCACGCGTTGAGCACCCGCGCCGCCACGTCCCCCTGCCCGATGTGGGTGAGCATCAGGGCCGCCGCGTTCAGCAGGCCGCTGGGGTTGGCCTTGTCCTGCCCGGCGATGTCGGGGGCGCTGCCGTGGACGGCCTCGAAGAGGGCCACCGTTCCCCCGATGTTCGCGCTGCCCCCCAGCCCCACCGAACCCGCCACCTCCGAGGCGATGTCGGAGAGGATGTCCCCGTAGAGGTTGAGGGTCACGATCACGTCGAAGGTCTCGGGCCGCGCCCCCAGCCGCGCCGCGCCGATGTCCACGATCATATGGTCGGCGGTGATGTCGGGATATTCCTGCGCCACCTCGTCGAAGACCCGGTGGAACAGGCCGTCGGTGAGCTTCATGATGTTGTCCTTGCTCATCGCCGTGACCTTGCGCCGCCCGTGGGCCCGGGCGTACTCGAAGGCGTAGCGCACCACCCGCTCGCAGCCCTCACGCGTGACCAGCTTGAGGCACTGGTACACCTCGTCGGTCTGGCGGTGCTCGATCCCGGCGTACAGGTCCTCCTCGTTCTCGCGCACGATCACCAGGTCCATCTCCGGGTGGTGGGTGGCGACGAAGGGCGCGTAGGCCCGCGCCGGGCGCACGTTCGCGTACAGCCCCAGGGCCTTGCGCAGGGTCACGTTCACGCTCTTGTACCCGCCGCCCTGCGGGGTGGTGATCGGGCCCTTGAGCAGCACTCCGGTGCGCCGCATCACCTCCCACGCCTCGGGCGCGACTCCCGAACTCACCCCGCGCAGGTAGACCTCCTTGCCCACCTCCACAGGGTGCGGCTCGATCCGGGCCCCCGCCGCCTCCAATACCCGCAGCGTGGCCTGCATGATCTCGGGCCCAATCCCGTCCCCGGGCGCTATGGCGATGGGCGTCAGGGCGGGCGCGGCGGCGGATTCGGCGGGGGAGAGCTTGGTCTGGGCAGAGGTCGTGTTCATGGGTTCTCCTTGGGTGGGCCGGAAACGCTGACCCACGACTGGGGAGATAATAGCGAAAACTTTTTCGTGTATTGCGTTTCGCCTTTTGCACCCGGTACAGTCGTGACGGGACGCCGAGGCCCCCGCCATGACCGACCCTGCCCCCGACAGCCAGTGGACCTTCCTGACCAACCACAGCCACGTGCTGCTGTGTCTGGTGCGGGACCCGGGCGCCACCCTGCGGCAGGTGGCCGAACGGGTGGGCATCACCGAGCGGGCGGTGCAGCGGATCGTGCGGGACCTGGAGCAGGCGGGGGTGATCACGCGCCGCCGTCAGGGCCGCCGCAACAGCTACACGGTGGACCCCGGCTTCCACCTGCGTCACCCGCTGGAGGCGCACCGAACGGTCGGGCACCTCCTCGCCCTGCTGGAGGAGGCGCCCGAGGCGGAAACCGCCCTCCAGCCCGCCTGACGGGGAACAACGTGCCGCTCGACCCGCCGCCGGAGCGCGGCTGTTTTAGGCTGGGCTCATGACGGCGCCGCTCGACCCCACTGTGGACCTCACCCTGGACGAACTGCTCGAACGTTACGCCACCCTGCGCGACACGCTGCTCGGACTGGAACTGGAGCGCGACGCTCTCGCCGCCCGGATCAAGTCGGCCCTTGCCGCCGGAGCCCGCGCCGAGACGGACCTCTACCGGGCCGAACTCAAGGTCTCGCGCCGGGTCGAGTACCCGGTCGAGCCCTTCCGCGACGTGTTCGGCGACGCCGCCGCCCTGGAGGTCGCCACCATCGACCGCAAGAAGGCCGAGGCGCTGGCGAAGGCGGGTGACCTCGACCCCGAACGGCTGCACGAACTCGCCGTGGTAAAAGAAACGCAGTCGCTGGTGTTGATCCCCAAGACGCGGTGAGTGCCGCCCTCAGAACACCTTGCCACCGAGTTTGGCCTCCTTTACAGGAGTGAGAACAGTTGCCTCCCCGCTCGCGGCCCCCGGAAACTGCACCCCGAGAATGAGGACCTCCGAGGTCGCGTCGCCGATCTGGCGCGGCTCGAAGTTCAGCACCCCCACCACCTGACGGCCCAGCAACTCCCCGGGCGCGTGCCCGGTGAAACGGCCTACGCTGACCCGGCGCCCGTACTTCCCGAAGTCCACGGTCAGCCGGTAGGACGCCTTCGGGGTGCTCGGCTCGACCTCGACCTCCATCACGCGCCCCAGCCGGATGTCCAGCCGCCCCAGGGTGTCCTCGTACGTTACGGTCGTCTTCAGTTCCGTCGCCATTCCACACCACGCTCCTTGTTCGGCAGCACACCCGGTGCCGAGTCCTTCGCTGGAACAGCACCCCATTCGGACGCATCCACCGTCCGAACGGTAGCCGGAGATGGACGGGCATGGGCATAAGGTGGAGCCCGCCCAGCCTGGGGAGGAGGTCCTCACCCGCTTCCCGGCTCCTCGTCCAGCAATACCTCCACCGTCACCACGTCCCGCCACTCGCCGCCTTGCCGAGCGTGGCGGCGGTGGACGCCCACCTCGCGGAAGCCGCAACGCGCGTGCAGGCGGCGGCTGGCCGCGTTGTCCACGAGGACGCGGCTGGTGAGCTTGTGCAGCCCCGCCTCCCGTGCCGCGTCCATCAACGCACGGAGGGCCACCTCGCCGTACCCCCGCCCCCTCGCCTCCCGCCCCACATAAACCCCGTGGTCGCCGATGGTCGCGTACGCCTCCCGTGTGCTGTAGGGGCCGCTCCAGGCGAAGGCGACGACCTCTCCCACCTCGTCCAGCGCCACGACGGCGGGGTGTGGTCCCCGCAGCCGCTCCGCCACCTCGGCCTCCGAACGCTCCCTCGTCTCGAAGGTGGCGATCCGGTCGGCGATGCCCTGGTTGTAGATGCGGGTGACGGTGCGGGCGTCGTCCGGCGTGGCCGCTCGGGAGGCAGGCATGGGGGAAATCATGTCACGGGGACAAAAAAAAAGCATTGCCGGTGAGCAGCGGCACCCAGAGATCATCCCTTATGGCTGCTGCCTTCCGGCCCTGACCAGGTTCAGGCGTCCCCGCTGCGCTGCGCCAGCAATGCGACGCGGAGTGTAGCACACGTTCCGGCGACGCGGCTGGGAAGGGGCACGGCAAAAGTGCGCCACGCCAAAAGGGCACCGCCGGAACCCTCAAGATTCCGGCGGCCCGTTGGTGCTGGAGATGGGACTTGAACCCACACGCCTCGCGGCGCTAGCACCTCAAGCTAGTGCGTCTACCAATTCCGCCACCCCAGCAACGGTGAAGCGAAAGGAATGATAGGTGCCGCCCCCCGCCTTGTCAACTGCCGAGCTTGCCTCCCGGCCCCGGCGTGCTAAGCTACCCGCTGCCGCCGTGAGCGGTCGGGCAGGTTTGCCAGTGCTCATCCGCTGGACGACCCCTTTGGCCCGGCTGATCCGCGCGGGACTTCACAACAAAAGAGGGACCACGTGATCGACAAGAAACAGACCATCCAGACGTTTGCCCAGAGCGAGAAAGACACCGGCAGCACCCCCGTGCAGATCGCGCTGCTCACCGAGCGCATCAACAACCTCTCCAAGCACCTGACCGAGAACAAGAAGGACAAGCACGGCCAGCGCGGCCTGCAACTCCTCAACGGCCAGCGCCGCCGCCTCCTGAAGTACCTCGAGCGCACCGACTACGACGGCTACATCGCCCTCACCGACCGCCTGAACATTCGCCGCGGCCAGCGCATCGTCCGCTGAAGGTTCCCGGCCCCGCCGCTCCCGGATCGTCCGGGGGCGGTTTTCCTTTGGAAGTCGTCCGTCGCCAGCCGCAGGTCACCAGCAAAGCTAACGGTCTCCCGGTCGAGGACGGGCCCGGTCCGGTGCCCTCCGCCAGTCGCCGTCGGGAAGGGGCACCACGCCGGGGCAGGCGAGGCGCGGGGCGTTCGCGTACACGTACACCCAGGCGGCCTGCGTCTCGCCGCCCTCCAACGTCACAGTCACCCGCTCCCGCGTGTAGAGGGGCGGCACCTCGCCCACGCCCTCCAGCGCGTCGAGGAAGGGGAGGGCGGCCCCCCAGTCCTCGGGGGCGTAGGTGAGGACGTGGCCGCGTACCCCGTCCTCCGCGCTGCCGGGCACGACCGCCGGGTACGCCTCGGGGAGGAGGTGCAGGAGGCGGAAGCCGGGGAGATGGGCGGGCCGGGCCACGAACGCGCCGCCCCGCGCGGCCACGTGGGCGTTGCGCTCGCCGGGCATCAGGGTCCCGTAGACGAAAACTCGGGTGAGGGGCTTGGCCTGCACGCGGGCCATGCTAGCGGGGATAGGGGGCTCAGAGGCGGTTGCCCCGCGGCTGGTGGAAGTACACCCGCCCGACGACGGTGGCCTCCTCGGGCTTGACGGGGGGGTGGTCGGGGTTGTCGCTCGTGAGCCAGACGTGGGGGCCGTACCGCCGCAGCCGCTTGACGGTCAGGCCCAGGCCGGGAACGTGCAGAACGTAGATCCGGCCCTCGCGCAGGTCGAGGTCGCCGGGGTCCACGTAGATGCGGTCACCGGGGCGGATGCCGCCCGCGCCGCCTTCCCCCGTGCTCATGGAGTCGCCCTGCACCTCCAGCACCAGCATTCCCGGTCGGTGCTCGCGCGCCGGAACGAGTTCGTGGTCGATCACGCTCCCCTGGTCCTCCGACAGCGGCAGCCCCGCCGTCGCCAGGGCCCGCACGGGCACCCGGATCAGGTCGAGGGTGCCCAGCAGTTCGGCCCCCGCCCCCGGGGCGCTCAGCAGCGGCAAGCCCGTGCGCGCCACCCACTCGCTCGCGCTGATCTCCAGGGCCCGCCGCAGGGCGTCTTGCCGGGAAGGAGTCAGCGCCTTCAGGGGCCGGGTTCCCCGCTCCAGGCGGCTGAGGTACGGCTGCGTCACGCTGCCCGCCTCACCCCCGTGCAGGGCCGTCAGGCGCGCCACCTCGTCCTGGCGCAGGCCCAGGCTCGCCCGGCGTTCGCGCAGCCAGCGGGGAAGGTCGGGGGAGAGAACCGTCATGCCGGGAGTCTAGCCTGTGCGAAATGCCCCAACTGGAATGGCCGAGCTTGACGATATGCCCACAGTCATATTATGTTGATGGCGTATCCAGAGCGCCCCGCTTCGAGCCCGCGCGGCCCATTCGCCTCCGGTCCTCCCTCTGCCCGGCGTCCCTGTCCTCACCCCCGGGGTGTGGGCGGGGCCGCCCGTCTCGTCCCCCCCCAGGAGGCTTTCCATGAGCGACCTTGCCCCCCTCCTCGATCTTCTTCCCGTGCTGGGCACCGCGTTCGGCGCGGGGAGCGTGACGCAGCTCGCCCGGCAGCTCGCCCGGCCCGCCCCCCCGCGTGTTCGGCGGGTGCTGGCGCACGCGGCGGCGGCGGGGATCGCGGCGCTGACGGTGGTGGCGCTGCTGACGGCTCTGTGGCGGCCCGCGCCCGTTCCGGCGCTGCTGCTCGCCGCCGCGTGCGTGACGGGCTGGAGCGGGCCGGGCATCCTGACGCGGCTGGGCGGGGTGATCGAGCGGCGGCTGGGGCTGGCGGGTCTCGACCCGGAGGACCCCCCGGGCCGGAAGGGAAGACACCGCACATACCACCTGGATGAAAACACTCACACTGAAGCATGAACGTCGTTCGCCCCGCCGCCGCGCGCGGCCTGCTGGTGCTGTCCGCCCTGCTGCTCGGTGGTGTCGTGGCTTCGGCTCAGACAACCCCCTCCTCCGGCACGACGCCCGCCGAGCGCCGAGCTGCCACCCCGGCGCCGCTGAGCCAGACGGAAAAGGCCGCGCTCGACGCCCTGTTCCGCAAGCTGCGCCCGGCCACCCTGCGCATCGAGGACTGCCCGCCGACGAACTGCCGCGAGCCGAACGGGGTGGGCACCGCCTTCCTGATCGGCGACGGTTACGCCTTGACGGCCTACCACGTGGTCTTCGCCTCCAAGACGCTGAGCGCGCAGACGCTCGACAAGAAGCGCTACGCGGTGCAGGTCGTCGGCTACGACGATCAGTCCGACCTCGCCCTGATCCGGGTGAACGTGCCGGGCGGAACGCCCTCCATGCCGCTCGCGGCGAGGGGGCCCCAGGTGGGAGACGCCGCGCTCGCCATCGGGAACGGGGGCGGCGAGTTCCTGGTCCAGAAGACCGGTCGCCTGACCGGCCTCGACAGCGACGCGGGGCGCGCGGACTTCCCGCCCGGCACCCTGGAACTGAACGCGCAGCTCATCCCCGGAGACAGCGGCGGGCCGATCCTCAACGCCCAGGGAGAGGTCGTCGGCGTGGTGAGCTACATCAGCGTGGGGGGGCCGCGCGGGGGCCGCATCACCGCCTACGCCGTGCCCGTCACGCGGACGAACGCCACGCTCGCCGCGCTGCGCCGGGGCGAGAAGCGGGACGCGCCCGTCATCGGCATCGCCCTGACCCCGCAGCTCGAATTCGCCTTCGCGCTCCCCGCCGACCGCTTCGCGGAGTTCAACCGCGTCTTCGACCTGGGGCTCGGCGACACGCCCGGCGCCTTTTTCACGAACGTGGTCCCCGGCAGCCCCGCGGCCCGGGCGGGCCTCCAGCCGCTCACCCTCAACGAGCAGGGTAAGCGCGTCTCCGGCGATCTCGTCACCGCCGTCAACGGCCAGGCCATCGCCAACTTCTCCGACTTCCAGTACGCCGTGCGCCGCTACCGCCCCGGCGAGACGGTGACCCTTACCGTCTTGCGCGGCGGCAAGAGGATCGAGGTCAAGCTCACCCTCGCCGCCCGCCCCCAGGTGCAGGTCCAGAACTAGCGGTCTGCTCCCTGGGCGCCGGACACGTGCCTCACGTCCGGCGCCCTTGACCTTGCCTTCACAATGCACGACGTTCGACACTGCGGAACCGCGAAAAATGGGCAGAGTACCTTTGTTCCACATTCAGCGTTCGCAGTTCCAAGGAGGTCCACCCATGAAGAGACTCCTCGTCCTCGCCCTGCCTCTCGTCGTCGCGTCGTGCGGCGCGCTGGGGGTCCAGACCTTCACGCTGGGCAAGCAACCCGCCGCCGGTGACCTCGACCCGGCGGGCGTCGTGACGGCCCGGCGCTCGGGCGACGCGGTGCTCACGTCGGCGAAGGTGACGGGCCTGCGGGCCAACCAGTTCTACGTGGCCCACTACCACCTCCAGGGCACGGCGAGCACCGACCCCTGCAAAAGCGGCGGCCCGCCCATCATGAGCAGCAAGATCGTGGGGACGACCGACGGCACAGGCATCCTGACCCTGAACGGCAGCGTGCCGCGCGCCGACATCGCCCAGGCGACGTATTTCAACATCCACACGGCGAGCGACGCCCAGGGCACCCCCGCCGACCCCGGCGTGGCCTGCACGGCGGTGACGGTCCCCTAACCTCCTCGCCGCCTGAACGCCCGCGCCCCGGTCCCCTGCGGATTTCGGGGCGCGCTGCGTTACCCTGCCCCCATGAGCCTGCGAATCCTGGGCGGCAGCGCGAAGGGCCGCGTGCTGCACGTGCCCCCCAGCGCCCGGCCCAGCGGCGCCCGCATCCGGAAGAGTCTTTTCGACCTCCTCGCCACCCGGCAGCCGGAGGGCCGCTTCCTCGACCTGCACGGCGGCAGCGGGGCGGTGGGGCTGGAGGCGGCCAGCCGGGGCTACGAGGTCACCCTGATCGAAAAAGACGCCCGCGCCGTCCGCACCCTGGAGGAGAACGCCCAGAGTCTGGGGCTCACGGTCCGCATCCTGCGCGGGGACGCCGGGGCCCTGCTCGGGCGCGTGGGCGAGTTCGACGTGGTGTTCAGCGACCCGCCCTACGTGCAGGACATCGGGCGGCTGACGGCGAGGCTGCTCGCCTCGGGGGTCATTGCGCCCGCCGGAGTGCTCGTCTGTCAGCACCCGGGACAACTGCGCCTGCCCCCCCACCTCGATTACGGGCGTGAGGAGCGGGTGTACGGCAGCAACGTCCTGACGCTGTACACGCGGCCTGTGGTGGGGGATACACTCGACTTCACATGAACGCCGTCTTTCCCGGCTCCTTCGACCCCATCACGAGCGGGCACATGGACGTGCTGACGCGGGCGTCGCGCATCTTCGACCACGTGACCGTGACCGTCATGCACAACGCGCGCAAACAGGGCCGCCACCTCTTCGACCTCGACGAGCGGCTCGCCATCCTGCGCGAGGCGACCGCTCACTTCGGGAACGTCAGCGTGGACTCCTTCGGCGGCCTGCTCGTGGACTACATGCGCCAGCAGCAAAAGGGGATCATCGTGCGCGGCCTGCGGGCGGTCAGCGACTACGAGTACGAGCTTCAGATCGCCCATTTAAATCGCCAGATCGGCGAGGTCGAGACGGTCTTCATCATGGCCGCGACCCGCTGGAGCTTCGTCAGCTCCACGATGGTCCGCGAGATCGCCAGCTACGGCGGCGACATCTCCGAGATGGTGCCCCGCGCGAGCGCCGCCGCCCTGAGGCGCAAGTTCGCCGAGGTGTACGAGGGGCGCGAGGCCGAGATGCGGGGAGGGCAGGCGGAGGCGGGGCGCGAAGCCTGACGGAGAGCGGAAGCGAGGCGAGGGGGCGGGGGCGCGTCCGGCCCCCGGCCTCCTCCCTCCCTCGAGACCTCAGACGAGCTGCTTGCGGCCCGCCGCCGCCGCCCTCAGCGACTCCGCCCGGTCGGTCTGCTCCCAGGGGAACTCGGGCCGCCCGAAGTGCCCGTACGCCGCCGTGCGCGCGTAGATGGGCCTAAGGAGGTCGAGCTGGTCAATGATCGCCTGGGGCCGCGCGTCGAACTGCTCGCGCACGAGGTCGGCGAGGAGGTCGTCGCTCACGGTGCCCGTGCCGTACGTGTCCACCCGCAGCGAGACGGGGTGCGCCCGCCCGATGGCGTAGGCAACCTCGACGAGCGCCCGCCGCGCCAGCCCCGAGGCGACCACGTTCTTGGCGATGTAGCGGGCGTAGTAGGCCGCCGAGCGGTCCACCTTGGTGGGGTCCTTGCCCGAAAAGGCCCCGCCGCCGTGCGGCACCGCCCCGCCGTAGGTGTCCACGATGATCTTGCGCCCGGTCAGGCCGGTGTCGCCGTGCGGGCCGCCCAGCACGAACTTGCCGCTGGGGTTGATGAAGTACTTCGTCTCGTCCGTCAGCAGCTCGGCGGGAATGACCGCGCGGATCACGTGCTCGATCATGTCCGCCCGGATTTGCTCCTGGCGGACATGCTCGTCGTGCTGGGTGCTGATGACCACCGTGTCCACGAAGGTCCGGGTGGCGTCGTGAACGCCCGCCGCATTCGGGGGAAGGTCGCGCACGACCGTCACCTGCGCCTTGGCGTCGGGGCGGAGGTACGGCAGCCTTCCCGCCTTGCGCAGCTCGGCCAGCCGCCGGGTCAGCCCGTGCGCGAGCGAGATGGGCAGCGGCATCAGCTCGGGCGTTTCGTCCGTCGCGTAGCCGAACATCAGGCCCTGGTCGCCCGCGCCGACCTCGGAAAAGCGGTTCTCGGGCCGGGCGCGTTCCTCGTCCGTCATTGCGCGCCATTCTTCCGAGTGGTCCACCCCGCCCGCGATGTCCGGGGACTGCTCGTGGATGGTCGTCAGCACCGCGCTGTACTCGGCGTCGAAGCCGTAGATCGCCCGGGTATACCCCACCGCCTTGACGGCCTCGCGGACGATCTTCTGTACGTCCACATGGGCCTTGTCCGCCCGCACCTCGCCCGCCACGACGGCCATGCCCGTGGTGACCAGCGTCTCGACCGCGACGCGGCTCGAAGGCTCCTGCCTCAGGAACTCGTCGAGCAGGGAATCCGAGATGAAATCCGCGAGCTTGTCCGGGTGGCCTTCCGACACCGACTCCGACGTGTAAAACTTCCGCATGTTCGCTCCTGTACGCGCGGGGAGGCGTCTCGCAGAACGGCCTGGAGAGGGATGTCGCCCCGGTCCCCGCACGGCCCGCCCCAGGGGAGGCGGCACCGGGGCAGCGTAACGCAAGGGCGCGGCGAGGAAAAGGACGAAAGGTGCCCATGCTCCCGGCGGCACGATCTCATCCGGCCTCGGCCATCCTCACGTCCGGGAAACGCTACGCCGTGTGTCCGCTTTGGACATATGAGAGCCCGACCGCTTCTTCTCACCGTTCTAACGCTTCATCAAGTCTATAGTTCCCACGCAGACACCCCAGTTATTCGGCAGGCCCGCACAGACGGCATTCCAGGCGTCGTCCGTGTCCGTGTTCATTCCAGCGGAAGAGTCGGTGGCGACCTTCCTGAGGAGTCGCTATGTCTTTGACCCCCCTTCAACGCGGCACCGCTCTCACCCTCCTGTCCCTGACGCTCGCGGCCTGCGGGAGCCAACAGGCCAGCGTGCCCGGCGGGGCGGCCCCGGCCCAGGCCACGCTGGGGGCCCTGTCCACCCTGACCACCCCGGCCCAGAACGAGACGCCCGAGCTGTGGTTCGTGGAGTTCGGCGAGCGCCCCACCAGCAAGGGCGGCAACGGCGCCACCATCGCCCGCGAGCGTCAGGCCTTCCGCGACCAGGCCCGGCAACTCGGCGTAAAGTTCCAGGAGCGCCTCGTCTTCGAGCGGCTGTGGAACGGCGTCTCGGTGCGGGTGAGGCCCTCCGAACTCGGCAAGATCAAGGACCTCTCCACCGTGCGCGGCGTGTACCCCGTACTCAACGTCACGCTGCCCGAAGAGCAGATCGTGAACGAGCCCGAACTCGCCACCGCCCTCGCCCAGACGGGGGCCGACGTGGCGCAAAACGAGCTGGGCCTGACCGGCAAGGGCGTCAGGGTCGCCGTGATGGACACCGGGATCGACCTCGACCACCCCGACTTCCGGGGGCGCATCGTGGCGGGCTACGACTTCGTGGGCGACGCCTTCACGGGCGCGAACGAGCCGGTGCCCGGCCAGGACAACGCGGACGACTGCGGCGGGCACGGCACCCACGTGGCGGGCATCATCGGGGCGAAGGGGGGTGCGGTCGGCGTGGCGCCCGACGTGAGCCTCGGGGCCTACCGCGTCTTCGGCTGCGAGGGCTCGACCCAGACCGACATCATGATCCAGGCGATGGAGCGCGTCCTCGCCGACGGGATGGACGTGCTGAACATGTCCATCGGCGCGGCCTTCCAGTCGTGGCCGCAGTACCCCACCGCCGTCGCGGCCTCCAACCTCGTCGATCAGGGGGTCGTCGTGACCGCCTCCATCGGCAACTCGGGCACGGGCGGCGCGTTCGCGGCGGGGGCGCCCGGCGTGGGCGAAAAGGTCATCGGCGTGGCGTCTTTCGACAACACGCACGTGCTGCTCAGCGAGTTCGTGGTGAACGGCCAGAAGATCGGCTACCAGCCCGCCTCGCCCTCGCCCACGCCGCCCACCTCGGGGAGCCTGCCGCTCGCCAAGACGGGCACCCCGGCCAGCACCGCCGACGGCTGCGCGGCCCTGCCCGCGAACAGCCTGCGCGGCCAGGCCGTGCTTATCCGGCGCGGGACCTGCTCCTTTTACATCAAGGCGTACAACGCCCAGCAGGCGGGCGCGGCGGCGGTCGTGCTGTACAACAACGCCGCCGGACCCCTCGCCGCCAGCGTGACGGGCACGCCCGCGGTCACGATTCCCGTGGTGGGGATCTCGGACACCGACGGCAAGGCCCTCGACGCGGCGATCACGGCGGGCGGCGCGACCCTCACCTGGACCCCCGGGCAGGGGACGTACCGCAACCCCACCGGCAACCTGATCTCCAGCTTCTCCTCGTACGGCCTCGCCGCCGACCTGAGCCTCAAGCCCGACCTCGGCGCCCCCGGGGGCCTGATCCGCTCGACGTGGCCGCTGAGCCTCCCCGGCGGCGGGTACAACACGATCAGCGGCACGAGCATGGCCTCTCCCCACGTGGCGGGCGCGGCGGCCCTGCTGCTCCAGGCCAGGCGGGACGCGGGCCAGGCCGTGAAGGCTGCCGACGTGCGCACCCTGCTCCAAAACACCGCCGAGCCGCACCTGTGGTCGGGCAACCCGGCCACGAGGCTCCTCGACATGGTGCACCGCCAGGGCGCGGGCATGATCAACATCGTGAACGCGGTGGGCACGACCGCCACCGTCACCCCCAGCAAACTGTCGCTGGGCGAGAGCGAGGGCGGCGCGAGCAAGACCGAGACGCTGACCGTCACCAACACGGGCAAGAGCCCCGTGACCTACGCGCTCTCGCACACCGGGGCGATCAGCACGACGGGCAACTACACGGTGGCCTTCGCCAGCACGCCCGCGGGCGTGAGCTTCAGCGCCCCCAGCGTCACCGTGCAGCCGGGCGGCAGCGCGACCGTGACCGTCACGATCACCCCCACGGGGGCGGACCTCAGCCAGTACGGCGGCTACGTCGTCTTCACGCCCCAGGGTGGCGGCACCACGCTGCGGGTGCCCTACGCGGGCTTCAAGGGTGACTATCAAGCCCTCAAGGTCCTGACCACCCCGCCCCGCCTTGCCCGGGCGAACGCGGACGGCACCTTCGCGCCCACCCCGGAGGCGTCCACCTTCACCCTCCAGAACGGCGACGTGCCCTACTTCCTGCTGCACCTCGACCACTTCGCCCGCTTCCTGAAGATGGACGTGTACGACGCCGCGAGCGGCAAGCCCGTCCACCCCCAGTTCTTCAACCTGCTCACCCAGGAGTACCTGGGCCGCAACAGCACCGCCACGGGCATCTTCGCCTACGACTGGGACGGCACGGTCAGCCACAGCCGCGGCAGCAACGGCGCGGGCAACGACCACGACAAGCGCAAGGACGTGCCCAACGGGCAGTACGTCGTCAAGCTGACCATTCTCAAGGCGCTGGGCGACGAGAGCAACCCCGCCCACTTGGAGACCTGGACCTCGCCCGTCATCACCATCGCGCGGCCCTGAGCCAGAACGTCTTCCGGCGCAGTTCCTCCTCTGGGGGGAGCTGCGTCTTCTTGTTGGCGGCAGGGGAATGAGGTGACGTTCTAAGCTGCGGCGTGCCTTCCAGCGACCCGCTGCCGACCGAGGCCCTCGCACTCGCCTGGGCCGCTCAGCTTGGGGCCGTGACCTGGGAGGAGGTGGTCGAGTGGGCGGACGGGTGGATTCTGCGGCTAGACGCGCCCCCGGCTGAACTTCTGGAACTGAGCCTGAGCGGGCGGAGGCCGGACGAGGCGTTCACGCTGCTGCGAAGGCTGGCGCGAAGGGGAGACCCGGACGCGGCCCTGTCCACGCTCGCTGGGAGGCTGCGGGAGGATATCGACCGGGGACAAGCTGACGCCCTGGTCTTGGCAGGTCGTTTGACAGATTTAGCTGCCCTCAGTTCAGACGAAGAACCTGACGACGTTCGCCTGCCGCCTCCGTCCCCCAGCTTTCGTGATGCTGCCTGGCTCCTCTACGCCATTTCGGTCGAAAGAGGCACCGATGATGAAGAGGAAGAGTTCGACCGCAATCTCGCCGAGGAAGTCTTGGTGACCCTTCAACGCTTCCTCTAACCCACCCTCAGCCGCTCGCGTCCGCCCCCATCGCCTCCCCGATCCCCTCTGGAAGCTCGCCCGCCACCCGCTCCAGCGTCCGCGCGGCGGCGGCGCGGGCCATCTTCTCGAAGGCGGCGCCGCCCCAGCCCTCCGCCTGCGGGGTGTGGAGGTGCGCGCGAAAGTGGAACTCGAAGGCGACCACACCCGCCCCGTCCACGCTGGCCTGCCCGGCGACCTCGACCCAGGCGCGCTCGCCGCTGAGGGGTTGTGGGACGAGGACCGCGCCGTCCGGGGTAACGTTCAGGAGGCTTCGGAAGGGCAGGTCCACCTCTCCGAGAACGGGCACGGGGACGACGAGTTCGCCCGTGACGCACTCGGTGTTGCCCAGCAGGGCGCGCAGGAAGCGCACACGGGCGAGGGCCACCCCGGCGTCGCGCACGAAGGCGAGGGCCGCCTCCCGTCCCTGCGGGTGGGGGAGGGTGAACCGCTGCTCGGCCTCGATCACCACCGGCGGATCAGTCCACCCACTCGATCACCACGCGGTTTTCGGCGACGGCGGCCTGCAACTCGGTGTCGGCCACGCTGCGTAGCCTCGGCAGGTGCGCGAAGCGGGGGGTGGCCGAGGCGTAGCCCAGCCGCACCACCACGTCGTCGCTGAGTTCGTCCTTGCCGACCCGCCACACGAGCTGGGCCCCCAGCGTCTCCAGTTGCCGGACGAGCTCGGCGGGCAACTCGGGCCGGGTCTCCTCCGGGCCGGGAGCGTCGGGCTGGGTGGGGTCGGTCATGGGCGCATTGTACGTGCGGGCCGGTGTACTACAGTCGTAGTACAAAGGGGGAATGACCCCCGCCACCCCCCCCTCCTGGCGCGAGATCGAGACCCGCGTCGGCCTCGACAACCTTCCCGCCTTCCACCGTGCCTTCCTGACCTGGAGAGGAGTGGAGGGCACCGCCGAGATGCCCCTGCGCCGCGCCCAGCAGCGCGTCGAGGCCGAACTCAACCGCCTGGTGCGGGAGGGAGGGGCGCAGAAGCAGGGGGACGACTGGACGCTCGCCCCGGGTGCTCTCGACGGCTTCGAGGCAGCGCGGCCCTATCTGGGCTGACCTGTCTCCAGCAGCGCCGCCAGCCCCCGCGAGGCTATGTCGCGGACGCTGAAACTCAGGTACGGGGTCAGTTCGGTTTCCTCCGGGTTGACCTCGATCACCACCGCGCCCGCCTCCCGCGCTTCCAGGGCCAGGCCCGCCGCCGGGTACACCACGCCGCTCGTGCCGACGATCAGGGCGACCTCGGCCTCCCGGAAGGCGTGCCCGGCAGCCTCCAGCGCGTCTTCCGGCAGGTACTCGCCGAACCACACGATGTTGGGGCGCATCCGCGAGCCGCAGACGGGGCAGCTCGGCGGCGGGGTGAAGTCCTCCGGGGCGGGCAGCGGCCTGACCGTGCCGCACACCTCACAGCGGGCGGTGGTGAGGTTGCCGTGGAGTTCCACCAGCCGCCCGCCGTTCGCCCCGCTTCCCGCCCGGGCGTGCAGGCCGTCCACATTCTGGGTCGCCAGGAAAAAGCCCGCGCCCTTTTCCCGCTCCAACCCGGCCAGGAGGAGGTGCGTCGAATTGGGCTGGGCGCGCGTCACGTCGGCGTAGCGGCCCGCGTACCACTGCCAGACCGTCTCGGGATCGCGGCGGTACGCGCCCGGGCTGGCGAGGTCTTCGGGACGAAAGCGCGCCCAGTGCCCCGTCTGCGCGTCGCGGAAGGTGGGGATGCCGCTCTCGGCGCTCACGCCCGCGCCGGTCAGGACGGCCACCCGACGGGCGGAGCGGAGGGCGGCCTGGGCATCGGCGAGGTTCATGGGGAGAGGGTAACGCAAGAGGCGACCGCTTTCAGACAGAGAGCTGTCTTTCTGTCGTACAATACCTGTATGCAAACGACCCTCCGGCTGGACGACGACTTGCACCGCCGGGCCAAGATGGAGGCCGCTCGGCGGGGCATCACGCTCACGCAACTTGTGGAGGAGGGGTTGCGTGCACAGCTTGAGGCGAGTGCGGCGGGGTCACGCCCGCCTGTCGTTCTGCCCACTTTCGATTCCGGCCTCTCCTTCAACTTCACGGCGCAGGAGATCAAGGCGATGATGAACGACGACAGCGAACAACTTGCCCGGCTGGGTCTGACTCCCGAAGCGGCGAGTCCGAAGAAATGAGCTATCTGCTCGACGCCAACTTGCTGCTCAACGCGTTCCGTCGGGATGCTCCAGCCCACGCGGCAAGTTACGGGTGGCTCACGCGGACCCTTCAGGAGGGCGAGGCCGTCTGGACGACCAGCGTCAACGAGCTTGCCCTCCTGCGGATCGCTACCCTCGCCGCCCTGGGACCCCTGGCAGCCTCACCGGAACGTGTCTTCGAGTTCCTCGCCGCCCTGCACGCCCAACCCAACTACCGCCACCTCGAACTCGGCAAGCCGGGGTTGGGCCGCTGGCGGCAACTCACCCTCGACCTGGAGCTGCGCGGCAACGACCTCAACGACGCCTCCCTCGCCGCCCTCGCGCTGGAGCATCGGCTGACGCTGGTGACGGCGGATCAGGGCTTCACGCGCTTCCCGGGGCTGCGGGTGTTCACGCCCACCTGAGTCAGCCTTCAGCCCGGAAACGACAGAAACTCCGGCGGCACCGCCTCCACCAGCCACACCCCGTTTTCGGAGAGGTAAAAGACGTGCCCGGCCCCGTGCATGTCCCCGGCCCGCACGGTGAGCACGACCGGCCTCCCACGCCGCGCCCCCACCCGCCGGGCGGTCTCCGGGTCGGGCGAGAGGTGGACGTGGTGGCGGGACATGCGCCGCAGCCCCTCGCGGCGGATGGCGGGCAGGGCCTCCGGGTGGGTGCCGTGGTACAGCACGGGGGGCGGCGGGGTGGGCGTCAGCTTCAGATCGACGGGGACGCTGTGCCCCTGGTTGGCCCGGATGCGCTCCCCCTCCAGCGTGAAGCGCCGCTTGTCGTTCGTGCGGACCACCCGTTCGAGTCCCTCGCGCGAGATGCGGAGATGGCGGAGGACGGCCTCGACGGGCAGCCACCCGCCCGGTTCGAGGGGTACGCCCGCCTCGTGGGGCGCGTGGCGCAGGAGGTAGGAGAGACGGCGGGAGAGGCGTTCGTCGGTCATGCCCCCATCTTCCACCGCCTCCGCTCTCCCGGACATGGGCGCGGTGGCCTAGCGCAGATGTCCCAGCCTCGTCGCCTTCGTCGCCAGGTACCCGGCGTTGTGCGCGTTCTCGCCCACCCGCAAGGGGACGCGCTCCACGACCTCCAGCCCGAAGCCGGAGAGGGAGTGCAGCTTGCGCGGGTTGTTCGTGAGGACCCTCAGCCTGCGCGCCCCCAGGAGGTGCAGCATCTGCGCCCCGATCCCGAAGTCGCGGGCGTCGGCGGGAAGGCCGAGGCGCAGGTTAGCGTCCACCGTGTCCGCCCCCTCGTCTTGGAGGGCGTAGGCGCGAATCTTGTTCAGGAGGCCGATGCCCCGGCCCTCCTGGCGCAGGTAGACGAGGACGCCGCGCCCCTCCCCGGCAATCGCCCGCATCGCCGCGTCGCGCTGGGGGCCGCAGTCGCACCTCAGCGAGTGGAAACCGTCCCCGGTCAGGCACTCCGAATGCACCCGCACGAGCAGGGGTTCCCCAGTCACCTCGCCCATCACCAGCGCGACGTGCTCGGCCCCCGAGAGGGTGTCCTCGAAGCCCACGATGCGGAAGTCGCCGTACTCGGTGGGAAGCTTGGCCTCGGCCACCCGCACGACGAAGGGATCGTGTTCCATCCGGTAGGCGATCAGGGCCTCGATGGAGCCGACCAACAGCCCGTGTTTCTCCCCGAAGGCGAGGAGGTCGGGCAGGCGGCTCATCTCGCCGGAGTCATTCATGATCTCGCAGATCACGCCCGCCCCCTCAAATCCCGCCAGCCGCGCGAGGTCGCACGCCGCCTCGGTGTGCCCGGCCCGCCGCAGCACCCCGCCGGGCCGCGCCACCAGCGGGAAGATGTGCCCCGGACGGCGAAAGTCGCCCGCCTTCGCCTCCGGGTTGATCAGGGCCGCCACCGTCGCCGCCCGGTCGTAGGCGCTGATCCCGGTCGAGTTGCTCACGTGGTCCACGCTGACCGTGAAGGCCGTCCCGTTGGGGTCGGTGGAGCGCCCCACCATCGGCGTGAGGTCGAGGTCGCGGGCGCGTTTCGGGGTCAACGTCACGCAGATCAGGCCGCGGCCCTCGCGGGCCATGAAGTTGATCCACTCGGGGGTGGCGGTGGCGGCGGGCATCAGCAGGTCGCCCTCGTTCTCGCGGTCCTCGTCGTCCACCAGGATCACCGGGCGCCCGGCGCGCAGCTCCCGCAGGAGGTCGGGGATGGGGGAGAGGCTCACCGGGCCACCTCCCCACCCGGGCGGGCAGTCTCCCAGTCCCGCATCAGGATCAGCCGCTCGACGTACTTCGCCATCTGGTCGGCCTCCAGGTTGACCCGGGTGCCGGGCCGCCACTCGCGCAGGGTGGTGACCTCCAGCGTGTGCGGCACCAGCCAGAGCGTGAACTCGTCGGGGGCGAGGTCGGCGCGGCTGCCCCCCGGCCCGCCCACGTCCACCACGGTCAGGCTCACGCCGTCCACGGTGACGCTGCCCTTTGGGACCAGAAACCTGGCGAGGTGCCGGGGCGCGCGCACCCGCATGGTGAAGGCGCCCGGTTCTTCGCGGACCTCCAGCACCTCGGCCACGCCGTCCACGTGCCCGCTCACGACGTGGCCGCCGAAGCGGGCGGAGGCGCTCATGGCCCGCTCCAGGTTCACGCTCGCGCCCTCCTGCCAGCGCGGGGCCGTCTTGCTCACCGTCTCATGCGAGAGGTCCACGGTGAAGGTCGTGTCGTCCCAGCCTGTGACGGTCAGGCAGGTGCCGCTCACGGCGATGCTCTCGCCGAGTTCGAGGTCGGGCCACAGCCGCGCGGGGGCGATGCCCAGGGTGAGGTTGCCGTTTTGCTCGGTGGCGCGCGTCACGCGACCCACCTGTTCGACGATTCCGGTAAACATGGGGATACCTCCGGGAAGGGGACTTCAGAGCCTCGGCACGTCGTTCAGCAGGCCCGTGACAAGCACGTCGGGGCCGAGGGGTTGAACTTGAACGTCGGAGAGGGCGCGGGCGTCGGCCATCGAGCGGGCCGCGTTGTTCAGCGGCGTCAGGCCAGTCCCGAGCAACTTAGGAGCGATCAGGGCACACACCTCGTCCACGAGGCCGTGCGCGAGGAAACTCGACGCCAGCCCCGGCCCGCCTTCGAGGAGCAGGCTGGAGAGGTCGAGTTCGCCCAACCCGCTCAGGGCGTCCGGCAAGGACCCGGCGCGGAGGATGACGGCGCCCGCCCCCTCCAGGTGGCTCGTCTGGGCGTCTGGGGCGGTCACGACGACGGTGCCGGGACGCAGGGCGCGGGCGGTCACGGGCGTGCGGGCGCGGCGGTCGAAGATGACCGGGCGCGCGTCACGGCCCCCCTCGACGCCGCGGGTGGTGAGGGCCGGGTCGTCGCTCAGCACCGTGCCCGACCCGACGGCGATGGCGTCCAGCTCGTCACGCCAGCGCATCACCTGGGCGCGGGCCTCCGTGGACGTGACGGCCCCGTTGCCCTCCCCACACGCGGCCACCTTGCCGTCGAGCGTCATCGCGTACTTGTAGACGACCCAGGGGCGGCCCCGCGTGACGAGCGAGCGGAAACCCGCCTGCTGACGCACGGCCTCCGCCTCGCCCACGCCGACCTCGACCTCGATTCCGGCCTCGCGGAGCCTCTGCACGCCCCGCCCGGCGACCCTGGGGTTGGGATCGAGCGCGGCCACGACGACCCGCGCCACCCCGGCCCGGATCAGGGCGTCCGCGCAGGGGGGCGTCCGCCCGAAGTGGCTGCACGGTTCGAGGGTGACGTGGGCGGTGGCTCCGCGTGCCCGCTCGCCCGCCTCCCGCAGCGCGAAAACCTCGGCGTGAGGCTCGCCCGCCCTCGGGTGGAAGCCGCGCCCCACCACCTCGCCGCCGCGCACGATCACGCAGCCCACCGGGGGATTCGGCGCGGTGCGGCCCAGACCCCGGGCAGCTTCCGCGAGGGCCTGCGCCATCCATACCCTCATGTCCTGAGCCCTGTTCGGCCCATTTGCCTCATGCATACGCTGTCGCCGCCCGCTGGGGTGCGGGTGTCGGCATCCTCCTTCTTCCATCCGGACTGTCCCGTCGGCACTCGGCACGTTGGCGTGCCTGTGCTTCTGGCAAACCGTCGGCCCCGGAGTCTCACCGAGTCGGGCCTGCGCGTGGTGCGGTTTGCGCGGGCTTCGCGGGCTGACCGGCTAGGCGCCGGATCACCGCCGGTGGGGAATCTCACCCCGCCCCGAAAGAGGTGGCCCGCCCGGAAGGAGGGCCAGGGCGATGCTAGCGCGGGGGCAGGAAGAGAAGTGGGCGGGACCTCACGCCGGGCGCGGGCTTGACCCTGCCCTAGGGGCAGCCCCCACACTGGCCCTACCTCCGGAGGCTGCACCACTGAAAGAGGGCGTCATGACGGACACCAGACCACCCCTCCTCACCACCGGCGCGTTCTCGCGCGCCTCACGTCTGAGCCTCAAAGCGCTGCGGCTCTACGACGAACTCGGGTTGCTGCCGCCCGAGCGGGTCGAGGAGGCCAGCGGCTACCGCTACTACACCGCCGAGCAGGTGGAGACGGCCCGCTTGATCGCCCTGCTGCGCGTGATCGAGATGCCCCTGGTGGACATCCGGGCCCTGCTGGAGGCGCCGCCAGAAGAACGGGCCCACCTGGTCGAGACACACTGGGCCGCCGCGCAGGGGCTTCACACCCGGCGCGCTGCCGTGGCCCGCCACCTGATCCACACCCTGAGAGGAGACCCCATGCCCCGCAGCTACGAAGTTCAGCGCCGCGACGTGCCTGCCCAGACGGTCGTGACCACCCGGCGGCGCCTGTTCCTGCCCGACCTCAGCGCCTACATCGGCTCCTCCATCGACCGCCTGTACGCCGAGGTGCGCGCCCAGGGGGCCGAACCCGCGGGAGCACCCATCGTGATCTACCACGGCGAGGTGGGCGTCGACTCCGACGGCCCGGTCGAGGTGTGCGTGCCCTACACTGGGACCCTGCGTCCCTCCGGCGACCTCTCCCTGCGCGAGGAAAGAGCCCACACGGAAGCGTTCGTGACCGTTCGCAAGGCCGACTTCGAGTACCACGAGCTGATGGCGGCCTACGATGCGGTGGACAGGTACGCCCGCGCTCACGGCACCCGAAACGGCCTGTCCGTCCGCGAGGTCTACCCCTATGACTGGGAGGGGGCGGGCCCGGACGACCCGGCGGGTGAGGTCGCCTGCCCCTTCCACCCCGCCGAGGTGCCCGCCTGAGCGCCCCGTCCCCTACCCTGGGACCATGAGCTATGCCGACTTCCTGGGCATGACCGTGCGCGAGGCCACCCCTGGGCGCACGGTCGTCGCCCTGACCGTCACCCCCGGCGGCCTGAACATGCACGGCACCGCGCACGGCGGTCTGCTCTTCAGCCTCGCCGACGAGGCCTTCGCCGTCATCAGCAACCTGGAAGCGCAGGCGGTGGCCGTCGAGACCCACCTGAGTTTCTTTCGCCCCGCCCGCGTCGGAGACGAACTCGTCGCGGTCGCCACCCCCGAACGGGTGGGCCGCACCCTCGCCACCTACCGGGTGGAGGTCCGGCGCGGCGGGGAAGGGGAGGTGCTGGCGCTGTTCCTCGGTACGGTGGCGCGGTGGGGGCAGGGGGAACCAAGCTAATGTTTAGGGCGGTAATCTTGGGCAGATCGCCCTTTAGCGTCTTTCCAGACATCCCACCCATTGACGGAGTTGGCAGAAACCATAGCAGCGGCGTCCGATGGCGTCTCAAAATCGTAGGGCTGAACAAATTCAAACCGCGCATCGTCCAATTGCTTTAGAATCCCGTCCTTAACCATCTGTTCTCGACGAGCGTTAAAGTTAGGCCAGGGGGTATCGCGCGAAAGGCACTGGCTTCCTGGTTGCATTCGCCAGATGCTCTTACCCGTTGACTGGTGGAGAAAGACAACATGTGCCTCGCATTTTCGAGTCCGGTAGGTGAAAAGAAAGCTCTTAGACATCGGTTTGGGGGTAGGTAGCGGATCGGACTTGTCCAATAGCACATCCCGCTCAGCCTCGGTGATCCGGCCCATCTGCACAGCGGCGGCGGCGGCTTTCTCAAAGGTAGCGATGCTGAACTCTTCCTGCGTAGCTTCCACCACCGGACGCTTTTCCTTGTGGATACGTGCCTCGTCGCGGCGCTGCCGCTGACGCTCGCCGACGACCTGCACAGCTTTTGCAAAGGCGTCCGCCTGCCAAGTCGCCACGTCCAGCAGCGTGGCGAGGTCGTCGGCGAAGGTGTCCCCCTTCTGTGCGAGTTCGACCCGCAGGGCGACCCGTGCTTCCCATTTGCCCGGCAGATGCTCGTCGATGACGATCCAGACCCGGCCATTGGTCACGATGGCCCAGCGCGTGCCCTCGTTGACAGCGTAGGTGGCGGCCTGCTGGAACTGCACTGCGCCCAGGGTGATGCCCATTCCCTTGATCTCCAGCGCGAATTTGCCCTTGCCCGCGCGAATCAGAAAATCCGGGAATTTGCCGGTGTCGTTCTTTTCTTCCGGCACAACCTCCGCCGGATTCCAGATGTCGAAGCCCGCCGCTTGGAGCAGCCGCAGCACGATGGTTTGCCGAACCACTGCCTCACCCGGGTTGGGCGAAGTTGAAAGCCAGCCTTGGATGTCGCTTACAGCGTCCCGCACGCGTTCTGTCGGGGTCGGCATCTGTCCGAGAGTCTAGCAGCGACTCACCTTGTCCTCGGCCAAAATATGTTATGTTATTTACGTAAGGAGGCAGAATGCTGCACATCGAATTCATCACCGACCTGGGCGCGCGGGTGACCGTGGACGTGGAGAGCGAAGGAAAACTGCTGGACGTGCAACGCCAGTACGGACGCCTGGGCTGGACGAGCGGCGACGTGCCCACGGGGGGCTACCAGTTCCCGCTGGAGAACGAGCCCGACTTCGACTGGTCCCTGATCGGCGCGCGCAAGTGGACCAACCCCGAGGGCGAGGAGATGATCCTCCACAAGGGCCACGCCTACCGCCGCCGCGAGCTGGAGGCCGTGGACAGCCGCAAGCTCAAGCTGCCCGCCGCCGTGAAGTACTCCCGGGGCGCCAAGAACGCCGACCCCGACCACGTGCGCGAGAAGGCCGACGGCGAGTTCGAGTACGTCACCCTGGCGATCTTCCGCGGTGGCCGCCGCCAGGAGCGCTACGCCGTCCCCGGCGGCGCGGGCGCGGGCCGTGCTCCTGCCCAGGCCGCGGGCGCCTCCCGCCCGGCCCCGACCCGTCCCCAGGCGGCGAACGCTCGCACGGCGACGGTGGCGCGCGTGGAGGACGAGGAGACGCCGTTCTAGGACGGTCAGTGGTCTGTGGAAAGTGGTGAGTGGTCGGGGGTCTGTCCCACTGACCACTCACCACTTCCCACTTCCTGCTCCTCGATCACTCCCCGCACGTCGGCAGGCCGCCAGCCCTCAGGCTTGAGCTGCTTGCCGTCGGCGCGTCTGGGGCCGCCCGCCTTGCTCAGGTTGGCGCGGTGGACCTCGGCGAACACGGCGTCGGCGTCGATGCCCAGGGCGTCCAGCGCCCCGTAGGTCACGTATAGCAGGTCGGCGAGTTCGTGCGCGAGCGGCGCAAGATCGGCAGGGCAGACGGCCTCGTCCCCCTGGAGACGGGCCTCCAGCGCGCCGAACTCTTCTTCCACCTCCGCCACCTCCTCGCGGATGAGGGTGCGGCGCAGGGCGAGCAACTCCGCACCCGGCACGGTGGGCCGCTCGGGCGAGACGAAGCCGAGGGCGCGGTGGAACTCGCGCAGGCGGGCGGCGTTCGACGTGGGTGTCATGGCGACGATGCTAACGGCGGGCGCTGCCCGTCGAGCAAATGGAGAAGGAGTGGGCCGCTTGATGGGCTCACTCCCTCTTTTCGGTGCGGGTGATGGGACTCGAACCCACCGGTGGCCTGCTGCTGTGCCCGCTCGCACGCCCGTTGACTGGAGGTGGGCGTCTCCCTCCGGCCCCCCACGCCCAGGCCGGGCGGTGAGGTTTCCTTGGCCGAGGGGAGTATCCCGCAGGGGCGTCAGGACTTCATGCGCTCCCGCTAAGGTCGGTCTTTAGGGAAACCGCTTCCCTTTGCGGCGGCAGGTCGAGGACCCGGTAGCCGTAGGCGTTTACCACGCGCGCCCCGGTCGCGGGGTCGGTGTACTCCTCCTTGCGGCCCTCGTACTCGTGGATGTGCCCGTGGACGACGAGGCGGGGGCGGTGCCGGGCGATGAAGTGCGCGAGTTCGGGGCAGCCCCGGTGGGCGTAGTCGCTGCCCGCGTGCGGCCCGGTGGGCGGGGCGTGGGTGAGGAGCACGTCCACTCCGCCCCGGGCCTGCCAGCCCAGGCGCGTCAATCCCCAGCGGGCCTGAAGGGGCGTGTACTGCCCCTCGCCGCCCAGGCGGTAACGCGGCACGCCGCCCCAGCCCGCGACGCGCAGCCCCGCCGCCGTCACCACCCGCCCGTGGGCCGGGGTCACCCCGCGCGGGGGCACGCGCGTCTCGCCCTCGGTGACGTACTCGTTGGCGTGGTTGCCGTGCACGTACACGATGGGCACCGGGAGCTTGCTCGCCAGGAACTCCAGGTAGGAGCCCGGCAGGTCCCCCGCCGCGAGCACCAGGTCGACCTCGGGCACCCCCTGCGGAAAGCCCTCCCGGTACACGAAAGGGTGGGTGTGGTCGGCGACGACGAGCAGCCGCGTGGGCCGAACTGGTAGGGGGGAGGCGGCAGGGTCGGTCATGGGGCGGTGGGCGCGTCCGGCGGGAGGCCGGCAAGCCTGCGGCGGGGCGGGTATCGGTGAGAGCCGAGTCTAGCGCCTCCCGGGCCGCCGGGTGTGCCTGCCGTACCCTGTCCGGGATGCCCCCCACGCCGCCCCTGCCCACGCCCCGCCTGTGGCTGCTGCCCCTCACCCGCCCGGTGGTGGAGACGCGGCTGAGGCGCGAGGCCTTCCGTCTCCCCTGCGACCTCGGCGGCCAGACGGTCCCCGTCCACTTCCCGCCCGCGTGGCCCGGCGACCTGCTGCCCGTCTTCCCGATGTTCCTCGCCGACCTCCACTTCGGGCGGACAGACGAGGTACCCGGCTCATGGACCCTCGTGGAGCGCGCCTCCCACACCGCCGTGGGCACGGTCGGCACCAAGGGTGAGCCCGATGAGGCGGGTCTGGTCGAGATCGGCTACGGCCTGACCCCGGGGGCGCGCGGAAAGGGCCTCATGACCGAAGCCGGGCGCGCCTTCCTGGCCCATCTCCTCGCCCGTCCCGATGTGCGGCAGGTCACGGCGCAGACCGCCCGGGGCAACCGCGCGAGCGAGCGGGTCCTCGAAGGGCTCGGCTTCGTGCGCGCGGGCGAGGGGTGGAGCGTGGAGGACGGCCCGCTGACGGTCTGGACGTACGCGGGCTGAGGAGTCCGCCTCATGAATATGCAGCCGGGAGCCGGGCAGACGGTTTGCCGCCTGGCGGCACGAAGATATTGATGCAGCCGTGAGGCATAGCCACGGTCGCGCTCTACCCTGACGCGATGAACGTCTCGATTCTGGGAATTCCGATGGACCTCGGCGCCGGGCGGCGCGGGGTGGACATGGGCGCTTCGGCCCTGCGCAACGCCCATTTCGCGGGGAGGCTGCGGGGGCTGGGGCACACCGTCACCGACCTCGGGAACGTGCCCGTCGCTCTGCCCGAAACGCTCGACAAGCACACGAACGCGGGGCTGGTCTTTCTCGAGCCCATCCTCGACGCCTGCCGCGCCACCGTGGACCGGCTGGCCGCCCTGCCGGAGGACACCTTTCCGGTCACCCTGGGTGGCGACCACTCGGTCAGCATGGGCACGGTGACGGGCAATGCGCTGCGGGGCGGGAGGGGGGGCGAGCGCACCGGCGTCCTCTGGGTGGACGCCCACACCGACTACAACACGCCGCAGACGAGCCCCAGCGGCAACATCCACGGGATGCCCGTCGCGCACCTCACGGGGGCGGGCGACCCCCGCCTCGCCGGGCTGGGCGGCGGCTGGCACGTCCGCCCGGAAGACATCGTGATGGTCGGCATCCGCAGCGTAGACGCCCGCGAGCGCGAGCTGCTGCGGGGGGCCGGGATCAAGGCCTACACGATGAAGGACGTGGACCAACTGGGCATCACCCGCGTCACCGAGGAGACCCTCGAACGCCTCTCGGGGGTCTCCCGCCTCCACGTCTCCTTCGACGCCGACGCCCTCGACCCTGCCGTTGCCCCCGGCGTGGGCACCCCCGTCCCCGGCGGCCTGACCTACCGCGAGGGCCACCTCCTGATGGAGCTGTTGTCCGAGTCGGGCCGCGTCACCAGCCTCGACATCGTGGAAGTTAACCCGGTCCTCGACACCCGCAACCAGACCGCCGAGGTGATGGTGGGGATGGCGGCGAGCCTGCTCGGGCAGCGGATTCTCTGAAAAGGGGTGCAGAAGGTCGAAAGCAGAAGGCAAAGGCGCTCTCTGCTGGCCTTCTGCCTTCTGCGACGTTCGCGGGAAGCTCAAGGCACACGCCCGAGTCCCAGGGCGTAGTGCCTCACCCCGGGCCTCGTCGGTCATGCCCGCCGCACCGGCACCTGCAATTCGCTGAGCTGTTCCTCCTCGCGCTCGGAAAAGCGCAGGTAGACCTCGCGAACGGGGCCGTCCGGCGCGTACCCCTCGCGGTCCATCCAGCCCAGCAGGGCGGCGTAGGCCTCGCCGAAGCGTTCGTAGGAGCCGAGGTGAAGGGTGGCCGCTACGGTCTGTTCGGGCAGTTCGCCCAACGTGACGCCGGGACGCAGGGGGCCGGGAACGTCCTCGAAGACGGGCACGGCGACTTCCAGCTCGATCTCCTCCTCGCTCTGGTAGCCGCCGCCGCGCCAGGTCACGACGCTCCAGCCGGGGTCGGGCAGGGTGTGATCCCCCATCGCAGCGCAGACCTGCTCGTACAGCCGTTCCATCAGGGCCGTGACGTGGCGGTAGTCGGGGGCCGGGCCGCGGGCCAGCAGGGCACGGACGGCGGGCATGGGTTTGAGCTGCACGGTGTAACGGGTCATGCGTCTCTCCTTGTCGATCTCGGCGTCGAGCTGCGCCAGGCGGGCGTTCAGGGTGTCCCGCTGCGCGAGCAGTTCCTCGCGTTTGCGCGCCAGGAAGTCCGGGTAGGGCTCGGGCAGGGTGCCGCCCAGCAGGGCTGCGATCTCGTCCAGGCTGTACCCCAGCCCCTTGAGGGCGGTGATGCGCCGCAGGAGGGCGAGCTGAGCAGGGGCGTAGAGCCGGTATCCGCCCTCGCTGAGCGCGGCGGGCCGCAGCAGGCCGAGGTCGTCGTAGTGGTGTAGCGTCCTGACACTGACGCCGCCGAGGCGGGCGAATTCTCCGATCTTGAACATAGGTTCTGGTCCGCGTGGACCTCCCCCACCATGCGCCCTGACGTGGCGTGAGAGTCAAGCGCCGGGCAGCCCACCCCCCAGCGGGACACCTGTCACAGCCAGATTCCGCGCCTCTCTGCTAAGCTCTCTTGTTTGAACGGGGCCGCCCACGTGTCCCGAATGTGCTTGAACCCTTGGGGTGAGTGATTTGACGGCAGCCGAAGTGATCCAACCTCAACAAGAACAGGTGTACCCTGCCCCCGTGAAGACGGTCGAGCCCGGCAGCCCCGCTGATCAAGCGGGCGTGCGCCCCGGTGACCTCCTGTTGCGTGTGAACGGCGAGGCGGTGACCGACGTGCTCGCCTACCGCCACCGCCTCTCGCAGGGGCGGGCCGTGCTGGAAATGAGCCGCCCCGTCTCGCGCCCGTCGGTGCTCTCCGGCGTGCTCGGCACCGCGCAGGACCACCACACCCTCGCCTACGACCCGTCGGCGCCCACCTTCACCTTCGAGGTCGAGTGGGAGGACCCGGGGCTGGAGTTCGAGGAGGTGCTCTTCGACGGCATCAAGAAGTGCGCCAACAAGTGCGACTTCTGCTACGTGCACCAGATGCCGCGCGGCTTTCGAAAGAGCCTGTACATCATGGACGACGACTATCGCCTGTCCTTCCTGTACGGCTCCTTCGTCACGCTGACCAACCTGACGGAAGGCGACATCAACCGCATCCTCGACGAGAACCTGTCGCCGCTCTACGTCTCGGTTCACACGGCCAATCAGGAGTTGCGCCAGAACCTGATGAAGTGGTGGAAGCTCAAGGTCAAGGACCCCCAGGCCGTGCAGATCAGGTCCATGATCGAGCGGCTGGAGTCTATCGACCTCTACACCCAGATCGTCCTCGTGCCGGGGCGCAACGACCGCGAGCATCTCGACGACACGGTGGAGTATCTGTCGAACCGCCCCAACGTCATCTCGGCGGCGGTCGTGCCCATCGGCCTGACCTCGCACCGCACCAACCTCCCCGACGTGCGGACCTTCTCCCGGGAGGAGGCGCAGGACACGCTGGCCCGGCTGAACCGCTGGCGCAGGCAGTTCCTGACCGAGCGCGGGACCCGCTTCGTCTTCCCGAGCGACGAGCTGTACCTCCTCGCGGGCGAACCGCTGCCCACGGAAGAAGAGTACGAGGGCTTCCCGATGCTCGAAAACGGCGTCGGCATGATCCGCGACTTCCTGACGGAGGGGCTGCCGGACGACCTGCCCGCCGCGCTGCCCGCGCCCCGCAAGATCATCCTGGGGACCGGGAGCCTCTTTGCCGAGTCGCTCGACCGGGCCGTCGAGCCCCTGCGCGCGGTCGAGGGCCTGGAGATCGAGGTCCGCGCCGTCGAGAACAAGACCTTCGGCAAGGTGACGACGGTCGCCGGACTGCTGACGGGCCGCTGCTTCCGCCACGCGATCAGGCCGGGGGAGGCCGACCTGCTGATCGTTCCGCCGACCACCCTGCGCTACGGCACCGAACTGATGCTCGACGACACCAGCCTGGGCGAGCTGCGCGCCGAGCTGCGGATGGACGTGCGGGCGGGCGGCGCGACCCTGGGCGAACTCGCCTGCGTGATCTTCGAGAACGTGGCGTCGAGCGGCCACCAGTGGGGCATGAGCGCCCACGCGGTGAAAGACGGCGGGGCGCGCGGGCAGGCGTAAGAACGTCCTCCACACAGGGTCGGGTCAGATCCTCCGAACGCCAATTGTCATCTTCTGAACGAAGTGTCAAGCTGAGCCATGCTGAAAGGGTTCCGGGACTTCGTTTTGCGCGGCAACGTCGTGGACCTCGCGGTGGGTGTGGTGATCGGGGCGGCCTTCACCACCGTCGTGAATTCCTTTTCGAACGGCTTCATCAACCCGCTGATCAGGGCGATCACGGGGGGCGGGCCGCGGGTCGGGGGGACTTTCAACATCAACGGAGCCGCCTTCGACTACGGGGCGTTCATCACCGCGATCATCAACTTCCTGATCGTGGCGGCCATCCTGTACTTCCTGGTGGTGAACCCCATCAACCGCATCAACGAGCGCTTCAAGCGGGAGCAGAAGCCCCCCGTCGCCGAGCCCAGCAACGAGGAGAAGCTGCTCGCCGAGATTCGGGACGAGTTGCGCCGCCGCCCCGGCATCGCCGGCTGAGGGCGCGGCTCCCGGCCCCGGCGCAGGCACTATTCTGCCGCCATGCCCATGACCCCCTCCGAGAGTTACGCCCGCACCTTCGAGTCGCACCGCGGCGCCCTGATCGACCTCTACGCCCAGCTTCCCGAGGAGCACGGCACCTTCTCCGCCTGGGAGGGTGGCATGAGCCTGATCGGGCAGGCCGACCACCTCGCGGCCAGCAGCACGATGATGCTCGCCATGATCGCCGGTGAGAGTCCCGCCCGCCCCGCGCCCGGCGCCGGAAGTGCCAGCGTCGCCGAGGTCCGGGAGCGCCTGCGGACCACGACGGAGCGGGTGGCCGCCGCCATCCGCACTCTCGGCCCCGACGACCTCGCCCGCCGCGTGCCCGCCTTCGGGGGCCGCGAGATGCCGGTCACGGCTCTCCTCGACGCCCTGATCGGCCACGAGGCCCACCACAAGGGCCAGGTCTGGGTGATGGCACGCATGGTAGGCCTGAAGCCGCCGATGTTCGTGAGGATGGGGTAGGGCGGGCGGAAGGGGAAAGGCAGAAGGCAGATGGCCGGGAATCTTGAGCCATCTGCCTTCTGCTTTCAGCCTTCCGCCTAATTCACCAGCTTCGTCTTGTTCGTCATGAAGTCCATCAGCACGTACTGGCCGATGTTGTGCGGCGTCGTGAAGTACGCCTTGCCCTTCGTCATCTCGGTGACGCGTCGGACGAAGCCGACGAGTTCGGGGTCGCGGGCGAGCATGAAGGTGTTGACCTGGATGCCCGAGCGGCGGCAGCTAGCGACCTCGCGCAGGGTGGCGCCGAGGACGTAGGGGTCGAGGCCGTAGGCGTTCTTGTAGATGCGCCCGTCGGGCAGCGTGAGGGCCGAGGGCTTGCCGTCGGTGATCATCACGATCTGCTTCATGTCCTTGTTCTCACGCTTCAGGAGCTGCTGCGCGAGCCGCAGGCCCCCCGCCGTGTTCGTGTGGTACGGCCCGATCTGCGCCTGGGCGAGCTTGGCGACGGGCACCTCCTCGGCGGAGTCGTGGAAGAGGACGAACTTCAGCGTGTCGCCGGGGTACTGGGTGCGGATCAGGTGCGCGAGCGCCAGTGCCACCTGCTTGGCGGGCGTGAAGCGGTCTTCCCCGTACAGGATCATCGAGTGCGAGCAGTCGAGGAGCACGACGGTCGCCGCCGACGAGTTGTACTCGGCCTGCCGGATCACGAGGTCGGACTCTTCGAGGTTGTCGAAGCCCTTGCCCATCACGTTCCCGAGGGTGGCGGTCGTGTCGAGGTTGAGGGTGTCGCCGAACTCGTAGTTCTTGAGTTCGCCCGTCATCTCGACGCCCGAAGCGTACTCGCGGGTGTCGTGGGCGCCCGCCGAGGAGCGGCCCAGCCCGCCCATCAGGTCGCGCAGGCTCTTATACCCCAGGAAGTCAATGCTCTTGTCGGTGAGCTGAAACTTGGACTCGCCGGTCTGGCCCTGACCCCCCTGTCCCTGCTCGTCGTCGAACTCCTTGCGGATGAAGCCGTCTTGCTGAAGCTTGTCCATCAGGCGCTCGATCTGCTGGCCGAGGCGGGTTTCACGCACGTCCCCGGCCTGCATCGCCTCCATCAGCATGTCCTCGGGGATCATGTTGCGCTCGGCGAGGGCCTCGAGGATGGCGTCGAAGAGGTCGTCCATGCTGGGGCGGGCGTCGGGGTCGGGGTCGTAGGGGTCGTTCGTCCCCTGCCCGAGCAGCGCCTCCTGAATCATCTGCATCAGCTCGCTGGATTCGAGCTGGTCGAGTTCGCCCTCGAACTTGCTGTACCGCGTGATGCGCGCCATGTCGGGAAACCTCCGTGGGGGACAGCATGGCGCGTTCCGGCCCGCGCGTTTGTGATGGTGACGGGAGGAGTCGCTCTCCTCGCGTGGAAGATGTACCCGTACATCGGCCCAAGAGACATCCGGTTGCGTGCCGCCAGTGGTCCGGTAGGCTCGCCAATCCACAGCAAGGCCGACCATTCGGAGTGGGTCGGGCAGTATTCCCGAGGACAGGGAGAGGTTTCTGCCACCTTCGTCATCGACCTCGACGGGGTGCTCCTCCTGGCAGAACGCCACAGCGAGCATGTCGTCTGCGCCGGGGGTGCGCCCGTCCTCGCCGCCGGTGAGCTGATTCTCGAAGGAGCCAGGGGTGCTATCGTTGCGGGCATCACCAACCAGTCCACCGGGTATTGTCCGGAAGCCTTCTCGTGGAGTGCCGTCCAGGCGGCACTTTCCAGACTGAAGCTGACGTTTCCTGACGGCTTCACCCACGTTTTCACTTTTCGCCGCTGCGAAGCTTGCGGACAGATCAACGTCGTGAAGGACGGCGACTACACCTGCGCGGTCTGCCTTCACGCCCTTGCCGTCCAGAGAAACCTCTGAGGGCGATAGGCTGGCCTCCACGCCTCCCTGACCGCACCCCCTACAATCCCCCCGTGTCTCCTCACACGCGCGGCATTCTCCTCCTTATCCTCGTCACGGCGCTGTGGGGCAGCACCTTCGCGGTCGTCAAGGAACTCGGGGAACTGTTGCCGCCCAGCGTCCTCATCGCGTGGCGCTTCCTGATCGCGTCGGTGGCGCTGCTGCCTGCGCTGGTGCTGGCGCGGCGGCTCACCCCGGCAAGTTCGGCCCCGCCCGCCCGCCCCCTGTGGCGCGACGGCCTGATCCTGGGCGCGTGGCTGATCGCCGGGTACGGGACGCAGACCATCGCCCTGCAAACGACGAGCGCGAACCGGGCGGCCTTCTTCACGGCGCTCAGCGTGGTGCTCGTGCCCGTGTGGCTCACGGTGGCCGGGCGCCGCTCCCTGCCCCTCACCCTGTGGCTGGCGCTGCCCCTGGCGGTCGCGGGCCTCGCGCTGCTCTCCTGGGAGGGCGGGGCGCTCGTCGTGGGGGACGCCTGGGCGCTCGCCTGCGCCGTCACCTACGCGGGCTTCATCATCGCGCTCGAACGGACCGCGACCCGGCACGAGGCCCTGCGCTTCACGCTGGCGCAGCTCCTCGCCGTGACGGCGCTCGCGTGGGGCTGGGCGCTCCTGGCCGATGGGAACAGGTTGTGGCCGCCCGCCGCCGCGTGGCTCCCGCTGCTGTACCTGGGGGTGGCCGCCACCGCCCTCACCACCCTGCTCCAGACCGTCGGGCAGCGGCGGGTGAGCGCCGCCGAGGCCAGCCTGATCTATGCGCTGGAACCCGTGACCGCCGCCCTCTTCAGCTTCCTGCTCATCGGCGAGCGGGTGGGGGTGCGCGGCGCCCTCGGCGGCCTGCTCGTCGTCGGCGCGACTGTGCTCAGCCAGCGCGCGGGCGGGGAGCCCCACCCCGAGACGCCCACGCCCCAGGCCGAGGGGTAGGTCAGCCTCCGTTCACCGGGCGCTGGAACGTCCGCTCCGTGCCGTCCTCCAGAATCAGGGTGAGCAGGCTCCCCGTGACCCGGTAGCGCCGCACGTCCTCCAGCAGCCGCAGGTAGTCCGTCTCCTGCCGTTGCAGTTCGGGCGAGGGGCAGGCGCGGCGGGTCGTCGCCAGCGGGGAGAAGCGCAGCGTGTTTCCCTCCAGCGTGTAGGTACCGCGGAAGGTGTTGCACCCCGTCGTGCCCCCGACCTGACCGCCAGGTTCCAGCCGCAGGGTCGGGGGCGTGTCGCCCACGGCACCCACCAGCCGCCACTCGGCGAAGAGGCGTGAAGCGTCCAGAGCCGTGACCCGGTTGCCGAACACCAGCCGCTCCCTTCCCGTACTCAGGACGAGGAGATTGGGGCTGAAGGACAGGCCCCGCACCCTCGACAAGACGTTGAGGTAGCGGGCCTCCAGCGCGCTGACCTCGGGGGTGCAGGCGCGGCGGGTGCTCGCCAGCGGCCCCAGCCGGACGGTGTTCGCCGTGAATGCGCCCCGCCCGGTGAAGCGGTTGCAGCCCGTGCTGCCCGACACCTGGGTGCCCTCGGCGGTCGAGACCCGCGTACCCACCAGGGTCAGCGTCGGGGGGTCCGCACCCTGCGGGGTCACGGTCCCCTGCGCGTCGGTGAGGCGCAGCAGCGTCCAGGTGCCGTCCGCAAAGGGCTCGGCCCCTCCCGGCTGTGCCAGCGCGGCCTCCGACGCGGCGAGGGCCAGGATCAACCAGCGTCTTTTCATAGGTCCTCCCAACCTCCTTACGGCCAAGCTCCCGCCCAGCTTAAAAGAGAGAGGGCCCCTTGGGTACGTCGGCTGCCAGTGTCGCCGGGAACCGGGGGAGGCGAGGGCCGTGCCCCTCAGCGCCCGCCGCGCGCCTGATCCGGCACGAGGAGGGTGCGCAGGGCCGGACCCGCGTGCCAGACGTTCATCAGGCCGTCTTTGAGGGTGGAGCCCCGCACCGCCTCGTACAGGGCGGGCGGGAGGGTGGTCGCCGGATACACGCCCTCGCGCCCCTGCGGGCCCACGCGCACCTCCAGGGGAAAGCCCAGCGCCAGCGCCGCCACGAGCACCCCGCCGAGCGCGGCGCCCCCCAGCGCCCCGGCAAAGGGGTGCCAGGGGCGGGCGGCACCCTCCGAGACCAGCCGCCGGGCCGCGAGCGCCACCCCCACCCCCAGCCCCAGCGCGAGGAGGGCGGCCACCACGGCGCCCCGCCCCAGCATGTTGGCGAGAAAGCACGCGGCCACGCCGCCCAGCCCCCAGACCAGGCCCGCCAGGCCGCGCCGCGCCCCGAGCGCCGTCATCGCCGCCCAGAGGGTCACGAGCAGGGCGTCGAACCAGGTGATCACGGGGGGCAGTGTAGCGGGTGCGGCCTTACAAAACTTTTCCCCTCGGGCACCGGGGGCGGCGGATGGTGGGGGAAGGTGCCGTCTTGCCCTGGCCGAGGTCTAGACTGCGTTCATGATCCGGGTGCTGCTCGTCGACGACCACGCGCTGTTCCGGCAGGGCCTGCGCAGCCTGCTGGAGTCCGAGGGAATGCGCGTCATCGGGGAGGCCGCCAACGGGCGCGAGGCGATCCGCTACGCCGCCGACACCCACCCCGACGTGATCCTGATGGACATCCAGATGCCCGAACTCGACGGGGTGAAGGCCACCCAGAGCATCCTGGAGATCGACCCGGGGGCCCGGGTCATCATGATCACCATGTACCGTCAGGACCGCTACGTCTTCGAGGCGGTCAAGGCGGGCGCGCGCGGCTACGTCCTCAAGGACGCCGACGCCGCCACCCTGCTCGACGCGATCCGCCGGGTGGCCGCAGGTGAGGCCCTCCTCGACGCCGACATGGCGCAAAATGTCCTCGACGACTTCCGCGACAAGCGCGAGGAACTCCCCAGCGAGAAGCACGCCGACCTCAACGAGCGCGAGACGATGATCCTCAAGCTCCTCGCCCAGGGCTTTTCTAACCAGGACATCGCCCTCAGGCTCGATATCTCCGAGAAGACGGTGCGCAACCGCCTCTCCGAAATCTTCACCAAGCTGCAACTCAACAACCGCACCCAGGCCGCCCTCTACGCCATCCGCGAGGGCATCGCCAACCTGGAGTAGCAACCGAGATTCACCCTTCATGCCCAGACCCAGACCCTCGAAGTCACAGCTCACCCCACGCCCCGCTCCCGCCGCCTCGCCCGTCACCTTCCGGGCGGGGTGCGCGCGGGAGTGGGTCGTCACGACCTCCGAACCCGACCTCGCCTACACCGAGCAGGCCTTCCCCGAGTGCCCGGCGTGCCCGCACCGGGTCGAGCCGGAGGGCACCCCGCCGTTCTGTACCCTGCGCCCGGCGGGAACCGCCCACCCCTTCGCTGCCCTCGCGGGTCTGGACCTCCCGGAGTGACGTTCGACCTCCGGGCCGAGCTGCGGTCGCGCGGGTTCGGGGGAGAGGTGGGGCTCGTCGTCAGCGACCTCGCCGGGCGCGAGCTGTACGTGCTGAATCCTGATCGAGTGTTCCCCGCCGCGAGCACGATCAAGGTGCCCCTTCTTGTGCAGGCGCTCGGGGAGGCGCAGTCGGGTCGCCTCGACCTGCGGGAGCGCGTGACGGTGGAGGCCGGGGACCGGGTGCCCGGCTCGGGCGTGCTGCACGAACTCGGCCCGGGGCTGAATCCCACCTGGGAGGACGTGCTCACCTTGATGATCGTGGTGAGCGACAACACCGCGACGAACCTCGTGATCGGGCGGCTGGGAGTGGAGGAGGTGGGCGCGTGGCTCGCGGAGCAGGGGCTCTCGGGCACCCGTCTCGTCGGCCAGCTCCAGCTTCCCCCCGAGCGGCGGAACGAGGCCCAGCGCCGGGGCGAACGCAACCGCACGACCGCCCGCGATCAGGTGACGGTGCTGGGAGGGCTCGCACGCGGCGAATTGCTCGACCCCTTCCACACCGACCTCGCCCTTTCCATCCTGTCGCGCCAGCAGTTCCGGGACATCCTCGCCCGGCACGTGCCGCGCGGCGAGGACGGCGAGCCGCTCTACCGGGTGGCGAGCAAGAGCGGCGAACTCACCGGGGTGAGGCACGACGTGGGGGTGCTGTTCACGCCGCGCCCGCTGGTGGTCGCCTTGCTCTCGGAGGGGGGAGACGACCCCCGCGAGCACCCCGACAACCGCGACACGGCTGTGCTCGCGGGCACACTCTGGCCGCTGCTGGGGGCGCTGGGCGGTGTCTTCCGCCCTCCCAGCGGGGACATTTAACCGCTCGGTCAGGCGCATGATGACGGTGCAGGAGTCTGCCGCTTTTTGCCGTACAGCACGTCTTGGCGCAGCCTGAGCGCGTGCTATGCTGGGCGCGACTTCAGCCGCTGTCGGTCCCGGGGCAGGCCCCACAGGAGCAAGCATCTCAGGAGCACGCACTTTACGCGCGAGGAGAAGGAACGTGGAGAGAAACGACGCTGTCATGCCCTGGGTCGCCATCGTGTGCGCGGCGATCATGTGGATCATCTTGCTGTTCTTGTTCAACAAGGAAACGGCGCCCGAGCCGGTGGTGGTGGACCCCGAGGTGGTCGCCAGCATCAACCAGGACTGGCGGACCATCGGCCAGCAGGTGTATGTCTCGGCGGGCTGTGTGGGCTGCCACGGGGCCCAGGGTCAGGGCGGCGCCGGGCCGCGGCTGGCGGGCGACGAGAAGATTGTCAAGGACCCGGTGTACGTCCACACCATCGTCACGCAGGGCAAGGGGCAGATGCCCGCCTTCCCGCAGCTTTCCGAGCGCGAGGTGTTCGCGGTCGCCAACTACGTGCTGCACTCTTTCGGCAACAACATCGAGGAGCCCCTGACCCCCGCCCTCGTCGCCGAGGGTCAGACCCGGATCGACCCGGCGGTCCTGAAAAACCGCAGCCGCTTCGTGCCGGAAGACATCAAGCTGCCGGAAATCTTCCTGGCGACTTTCGTGATGGTGCTGCTGACCTACGGATTGATCGGGCTTTACAGCGTGTGGACCGAAGGGCAGGAACTCCACCCCGGCATCCACAAGGTGCGCTCGAACCCGGTGGCGATGCTGGCGATGGTGGTGACGCTGGGGCTGACCCTGCTGTTCAGCGTGCTGTTCGTGCGGCAGATGGTGGCCGACTACGCCGCGTGGGCCAACCAGGAGCAGGTGAACGTGGCGATGGAGGGCTTCTATGCCTCGATGATCCTGCTGACCATCGCCGTCGCCATCGGCCTGTACAAGAAGTTCTTCATGGACGGCGAGGTGCTCGTCGAGGACGCCAGCGGCGAGTTCCCGTGGTGAGGCGACCCAGGAGCAAGGGAGAGACCAGACGATGACCCGTTACAAGAGACAAGACCCCGAAATGAGCCGCCGCCGCTTCATCAACATGGCGATGGGCACGACCGCCGCCGTGGGGGGCGTGAGCCTGCTCAGCGTGCTCGGCGCGGCCAACCCCGTCTTCCGCCTGACGCGCGACAAGATGCCGCCCCTGAAGGGAGACATCCTGGTGCACGCCTCCAACAACAAGGAGGGCCAGCCTATCCTCCTGAGCGAGCTCAACGAGCAGCTCGTGCGCGCGTGGCCGATGGGCAAGAACGAGAACGGCGAGAACGTGATCCGCAAGGGTGACCCCAACAACCTCGTGGCGCTGTACCGCTTTCCCCGGGGGCAGATTATCCAGCCCACCAACCTGGAGGTGACCATCGACGGGGAGGTGGTGGCGTACAGCGACATCTGCACGCACGCGGGCTGCACGGTGGCCGACAGCGACACCCGCGCCGGGGCGATGAAGTGCCCCTGCCACTCGGGCGAGTACGATCCCAAGCGCGCCGCCATCGTGGTGGGCGGGCCGCCTCCGCGCAAGCTCGCCCAGCTCCCCATCGCCCAGCAGGGTCAGAACATCGTGGTGACCGGCTTCTTCCTGACCAATCCCTACGGTTACTCGACCGAGGAGGAGTGGGAGAGCTTTACCAAGGAAGTGGAGGAACAGCTCGCATGAACCAGTGGCTTGATGAGCGTCTGCATATCTCGCGCCTGAACGACAAGTTCCTGCGCAAGGCCTTTCCTGTCCACCACTCCTTTTTCCTGGGGGAGATCACCCTATTCAGCCTGATCATCCTGATCCTGACGGGCATCCTGCTCGCCCTCTCGTACGAGCCGAGCAACAGCCTGGTGGTGAACTCCTTCGATCCGGGCACGACCGACGCGCCCAACCTCATTCCGGCGGCGTACCACTCGGCGCTCAAGATCAACGCGCAGCCCTTCGGCGACATGCTGCGGCGTATCCACCACTGGACGGCGAACATCATGGTGGCGGCCTCGGTGCTGCACATGATGCGCATCTACTTCACGGGCGCGTTCAAGAAGCCGCGCGAGATCAACTGGTGGATCGGGATGCTGCTCCTGATCTTCACGGCGCTCACCGCCGTCACCGGGTACGTGCTGCCCTACGACAACTACGCGTACAACACCTTGCAGGTGATCTACGGCATCGCGGGCTCGATTCCCTGGGTGGGCGAGTGGGTCGCGCAGGCGGCCTTCGCGGGCAAGTTCCCGGGTGACGGCATCATCCCGCGCGTGTACGGCTACCACATCATGCTGCTGCCGGGCATCCTGCTGGCCCTGACGGGCGCGCACATGCTCTTGATGATCAAGCAGAAGCACACCCAGCCGCAGTACGCCAAGCGCGTCGCCTACAAGAAGATCGTCGGCGTGCCGCTGATGGGCCAGCAGACGCCCATCATGCTGCTGCTCACCTTCGCGTTCGCGGGCATCATCGTCTTGTTCAGCGCCTTTATCCCGGTGCACCCGGTCGAGTACTTCGGGCCGCCCAGCACCACGCCGATCAACAACATCAAGCCCGACTGGTACCTGCTGTGGGTCTTCGGCGTGCTGGCGATCATCCCCAGCTTCGAGTTCCACCTGCTGGGCGGCGTGATCGGTTCGGAGTTCATGGGCGCCATCGTGGTCCCGACCCTGGCGATCCTCGCCATGTTCGCGGTGCCCATGCTCGACCGCAGCAAGGAGAACCTGTACTACGCCGAGAACCCCACCAACTACCCGGTGCGGCTCGGTGCGGGGGTGGCCTTCATGGCGCTGCTGGTGGTCTGGTCGGTCGCCGGGTACAAACCCGAGCTGATCAGCGCGGGCATCCTGACGACCGCCAACGCCAACACGGTGCTGTGGATCGCGTCCTTCCTGGTGCCCGCCCTGTCGTACTTCGCGGTGCAGGCCATCGTGCGCGGCATCCGCAGCCTGCGCGAGTCCGACGCCCGCGACCGCGCCAACTTCCAGGCCGCCGACGACTGAGCTCCGCCCTCCCAGCCCCCGCCTCGGCCCTGCGCCGGGGCGGTTTTCCTATGCTGTGGGGATGCAAGACGACCTCGCCGCCCACCTCGCCCGGCAGGCCCGGGCTCTCGGGCTGGACGCCCGGAATGTGGAGCACGCCGGTCCCGAGACGCTGCGCGACTTCGCGCGGGGAGTGCTGACCGAACTCGCTGCCCTCGGGCTCGTGGCGGGGGAGCAGGCCCCGGAGTGCTGGGCGGCGCCGCGCCCGACCGGACACTGATCACGGGACGCCGTGACGCTGGGAGAGGAAGACCTACAACCCGCGCCGTCGCCGGGCCGTCAGCCGCCCCAGAGGCAAACCGATCAGCGCGGGCAAGGTAAAGAGGAGCAGGAAGCCGGGCAGATCGCTATCCCCGACCATGTTCCCGAGGGGGCGGCCCAGCGCGGCGCTGACCGGGCTGCCGAGCCAGGCGAGGGCGGTCCACAGCCAGCCGTCAAGCCCGCGTGACTCCACCGCGTTCTCTAGCCAGCGGGCGCCGAGCAGCCCCAGCGTTTGCAGGATCAGGGCGGGGAGGAGCACGAGCAGGGACCGCGCGCCCCGCTCGGCCCGGCCCGCCAGGAAGCCCAGGGCGAGCGGCCCGAGCACCGGAATCCAGCCGACGAGCAGCGCCACGAGCAGCAGCATGAGGACGTTGACCCACGTCATGGGGCGAGTGTACCCCCGCGCCGCGCCGGACCGGACGGGCCGCGCGGATTGTAGCCGGGTCTACACCGCCGCTTCTGGGCTGATCCGGGGGTTACGCCGCCTTTAGACCATTGCCACGACCCGGGCGGGCGCGCTGTTCAGACTGGGGCGCGAGACGGAGTTCACCGGTCGCCTGACCGGGCGCGACATTCGTTATCTGACCTGCCGGAGGCTCCACATGCTCAAACGCTCGGCCGCCTTGCTCCTGCCCTTCGCCCTCGCCGCGTGCGCGCCGTCCATGATGGCGCCGAACGCCAGCACCGCCGACGGTCTGTTTCTCCAGGCCGTGACGGGGAGCAACCTCTTCGAGATCCAGTCGTCGCAGGTGGCGCTCCAGAAGTCGAACACCGCCGCGGTGCGCGCCTACGCCCAGCAGATGATCAACGAGCACACGACCGCGCAAAACCAGGTCGCGGCCCTGGCGGCGGCCCGCCGGGTGCCCCTGCCCACCGCGCTGCCCCCCGAGCTGCAACTCAAGGTCACGACCCTGAGCGGTCTGAACGGCGCGGACCTCGACGCGGCCTACATTCGCGAGCAGATCCTGAGCCACCAGTTCACCGTCTCCATCTTCCAGAACCAGCAGACGGCGGGCCGCGACGCCGAGGTGGTGGCCTTCGCCAACCAGAACCTGCCCCTGATCCAGCGCCACCTCCAGGAAGCCCAGGCGCTCGGCGGCGGCGCTGCGCCCGCTGGGCACGCGGGTCACTGAGCCCGAGTCGCAGGGCCGCGCCTCACCTTCCCACCGCTGCGGGGAGGTGGGGCGCTCCGTGTTGTGTGCCAGGGGCTAGGCTCGCGCCTCTTCCAGCCCCTCCCGGCCCGGCACCTCACGCAGCGCCCAGCGCAGGCCCAGGGCGGTCAGCCCGCCCACCGCCATCAGGGTGAGCCAGGGGAGCAGGGGCAGGCCCAAGCGGGCGCTCACGTCGATGAGCGTCCCCCCGACCACGTTGCCGACCGCGCCCCCCAGCCCCAGGCTGATCGCGGAGAACCCGAAGTAGCTGCCCGTGAGGCCGGGAGGAGCCAGCCGCGCCGTGAGGGTCTGCTGGGTGGGGTAAACGAGCATGGTGCCTAGGCTGTAGAGCGCCACGCAGGCGAGCAGTTGCCCAAAGGTCGCCGCGAAGCCCATGAGCCCCAGGCTCAGCCCGACCGCCAGCACGGCGGCGACGAGGGCCACCCGCGTCCGCACCCGCCGCTCGACGAAGCGCAACAGGGGGTACTGAAGCACCACCGCCAGCCCCGCCGAGAGGCCGTACAGCGGTCCGGTCGCCCCCGGCCCCGCGAGTGCGACCGCCTTGAGGGTCACCGCCACGTTGAGCTGCGTGCTCAGCAGGAAGTAGCCCACGAGCACCAGCGTGAAGCGCCGGAAGCGGCGGTCGAGGGCGGCGGCTTTCAGCCCGGCGAGGCCCCCCGCCGCCGTGCGCTCGGGGCGGATGTGGGGCAGGGTCGCGGCGAGGACCGCGCAGGCCAGCAGGTACACGCTGCCCGCCGAGATCGCCGCCGTGCGGAAGCCCAGCCCGATCAGGGACGCGCCGATGAGGGGCCCCGTCACCATGCCGAGGTTGCCGGAGATGGAGGTCAGGCTGAACATGCGCGACCGGTGTTCGGGGGCCGTGACGCCCGTGATCGCCGCGTTCTTGGGCGCGTCGAAGAGGCCGCCCCCGACCCCCGCCAGCACGGACGCGGCGAGCAGCACGGGCAGTGTGTCGGCGAAGCCCATCCAGGTAAAGCCCAGCGTTCGGATCAGGCACCCGGCCAGGATCAGCGGTTTGGGTCCGATTCGGTCGGCCCAGGCGCCCCCGAACACCGTCAGCCCCTGCTGGGTCAGTTGCCGCACCCCCAGCACCAGCCCCACGCTCGCCGCCGCCCACCCCAGCCCGTCCACGAAATGCACCGTCACGAGCGGGATGACGGCGAAGAACCCGCCCCACATCAGGAAATTCGCCGCGATCAAGCCGAGCTGCGCGGGTGAGGGGCGGAACGGCGCGGGGGTGGGGAGCGCGGTCACGGGGTGGAGTGTACGCCCCTCGGCGCGAGCAGGAGAGAGCCACGAGGGAATGATCCTCACCGCCTCCAGTCGGGCAGGCTAGAGGTCACCGCTCCAGAAACGGGCAACCCCCATGTGCCGCAAACTCAGAACTTGCACCTGAATAGGTAGCGAAAAAGCGCTCCCAGGGGCGAGAAAGAGGGTGTGTGGAACCTCAAGCTTCGCGGGGAGCGCGCTCGTATTTTGGCAGATGCGCTCCTCGCTGTCCCGAC